>NZ_JBQFQF010000036.1:0-501 GCF_056536745.1 Ruegeria sp. CJ2 | reverse complement strand
CCGGTCTTCAGCGCCTGTACCGCCGGCTGGCCATTGTCGAGCGTGTAGCTCCAGGTGCCATCGGGCTGGACGGTGAAACTGCCATGGGCGCCGGCCGCGCCGGTCTGCGGCACGAAGCTCGCCTGGCCCGCATCCGGGTCGGTCACATCCAGCTTGCCGCCGGTCGAGGTCAGCTTGTCCTCGGTCACCGCGCCCACCGCGGTGCCGGAGATCGCGGCCTTGTCGTCGGTGCCGTTGATGGTGACGGTGATCTGCTTGGTGGTGCCGTCGACGGTGGAGACGGTCAGCGTGTCGGTCAGCTGCTCGCCGGTCTTCAGCGCCTGTACCGCCGGCTGGCCATTGTCGAGCGTGTAGCTCCAGGTGCCATCGGGCTGGACGGTGAAACTGCCATGGGCGCCGGCCGCGCCGGTCTGCGGCACGAAGCTCGCCTGGCCCGCATCCGGGTCGGTCACATCCAGCTTGCCGCCGGTCGAGGTCAGCTTGTCCTCGGTCACCGCGCCC
>NZ_JBQFQF010000035.1:0-662 GCF_056536745.1 Ruegeria sp. CJ2 | reverse complement strand
AACCAGCTGAACGTTTCCGAGAGACGCGCCTGTCGCGTGCTGGGGCAACACCGGTCCACGCAGCGGCGGGTCCCACAAGGTCGCGCAGACGAAGACCGACTGGTCGCCGACATGATCGAGTTGGCTCGACAGTACGGCCGATTTGGCTATCGCAGGATCGCTGCGCTGCTGAGAGAGGCCGGATGGTCTGTCAGCGATGGGCGAATTGAACGGCTTTGGCGACGAGAGGGGCTGAAAGTGCCAGTGAAACAACCGAAGAAAGGACGGCTCTGGCTGAACGATGGCTCGTGTGTTCGGCTGAGGCCGGAGTATCGCAATCATGTATGGAGCTATGACTTCGTTCATTGTCGAACTGACGATGGCAAAGCTTTTCGGACGCTGAACATCCTTGATGAGCACAGCCGGGAGTGCCTGGCGATTAGAGTGAAGCGCAAGCTGAACTCGGTCGATGTGATCGATGCCCTGACGGATCTGTTCATACTGCGGGGTGCACCCCGCTTCATACGTTCAGACAATGGGTCGGAATTTGTCGCCCAGGTCGTCCGAGACTGGATCGCCGCAGTTGGCGCCCAGACGGCTTACATTGAACCTGGGAGCCCGTGGGAGAACGGATACTGTGAAAGTTTCAATGGCAGGTTCAGGGATGAGCTACTCAACGGTGA
>NZ_JBQFQF010000034.1:0-1360 GCF_056536745.1 Ruegeria sp. CJ2 | reverse complement strand
TTTATCACCGTGTTGCTCTCGGCAGATTTTCCTTTGGAAAATCGCCTGCCGCAACCAGGCGTGGCAAGCGCGCCTTACTCGATGATTTTCGACACACTTTTTTGTGCGGCTCGGGATTATTGAATTCGAACAAAAAGGGCGTCCCGAGGGACGCCCTTTCCGTCTAATCATTCGCTTGTGCGAATTATTCAATAATCTTCGACACAACGCCGGCGCCGACGGTGCGGCCACCTTCGCGGATCGCAAAGCGCAGGCCGTCTTCCATCGCGATCGGTGCGATCAGCTCGACGGTGAAGCCGACATTGTCGCCAGGCATAACCATCTCGGTGCCAGCCGCCAGAGTCACGGTGCCGGTCACGTCAGTCGTACGGAAGTAGAACTGCGGACGGTAGTTCGCAAAGAACGGGGTGTGACGACCGCCTTCTTCCTTGGTCAGGATGTAGGCTTCGGCTTCGAACTTGGTGTGCGGGGTAACCGAACCCGGCTTACACAGAACCTGGCCACGCTCAACGCCGTCACGGTCGATACCGCGCAGCAGGGCGCCGATGTTGTCGCCTGCTTCACCGCGATCCAGCAGCTTGCGGAACATCTCAACACCGGTACAGGTGGTTTTCTGAGTGTCGCGGATGCCGACGATTTCGATCTCGTCGCCCACGTTGATCACGCCACGCTCGACACGGCCGGTCACAACGGTACCACGACCCGAGATCGAGAACACGTCTTCGACCGGCATCAGGAACGGCTTGTCAACTTCACGCTCAGGGGTGTCGATATAGTCATCAACAGCCGCCATCAGCTCCTTGATCTTCTCTTCGCCGATTTCCGGGTTGTTGCCTTCCATCGCGGCCAGAGCCGAACCTGCGATGATCGGAACATCGTCGCCGGGGTAGTCGTAGCTGGACAGCAGTTCGCGAACTTCCATCTCAACCAGTTCCAGCAGCTCTTCGTCGTCAACCTGGTCCACTTTGTTCATGAACACGACCATCTTCGGGATACCAACCTGGCGGCCCAGCAGGATGTGCTCACGCGTTTGCGGCATCGGGCCGTCTGCGGCGTTCACAACCAGGATCGCGCCGTCCATCTGAGCAGCACCCGTGATCATGTTCTTGACGTAGTCGGCGTGGCCGGGGCAGTCGACATGCGCGTAGTGGCGGTTGTCGGTCTCGTATTCCACGTGGGCGGTCGAGATGGTGATCCCGCGCGCTTTCTCTTCCGGCGCACCGTCGATTTGGTCATACGCTTTGAAGTCACCGAAATACTTGGTGATCGCTGCGGTCAGCGTCGTTTTACCATGGTCAACGTGGCCAATCGTGCCGATGTTGACGTGCGGTTTTGTACGCTCAAACTTTTCCTTTGCCAT
>NZ_JBQFQF010000033.1:0-1540 GCF_056536745.1 Ruegeria sp. CJ2 | reverse complement strand
ATGAAGCAGCAAAGTTAAAATGTCCCACATTAGCAAAGTAGAAGTGTCACACTTCTCTGTCGAGCAGGCAGGATTGGAGTGTGACGGTGGGATTGGTTGTCATGAGCGAGCGCGAGCTTAATCGTATTGAAGTACTGAGTCAGGTTTCCCAAGGCCGCATGACGGTGGTTTCTGCCGCGAATGTTCTGAACTTGAGCCGCAGACAAGTTCACCGTTTGCTCAGGGTTTTCCAGACTGATGGTCCGGCTGCGCTGCGTCACAAGGCGCGCGACCGTAGATCCAACAATCGTATTGATCCGGCCGTTCGAGAGTTTGCCCTGGCACTCGTCAAAGAACGATACACTGACTTTGGTCCGACACTGGCAGCTGAGATGTTGTTGGAACATCACGATCTGAAAGTCTCGCGCGAGACGCTGCGCAAATGGATGCAGGCAGACGGAATCTGGTTATCTCGCAAACAGCGCAGGACGTTCCACCAGCCGCGTTTGCGCCGGGAATCCTTTGGCGAGCTCATCCAGATCGACGGATCTGACCACCGCTGGTTCGAAGATCGCGCCCCGCCCTGCACGCTGCTTGTCTTCATCGACGATGCGACCAGCACGTTGATGCAGCTACGGTTCGTGAAGTCGGAAAGCACCTTCAGCTATTTCGAAGCACTTGAAGGCTACCTGGCCGAGCACGGTCGCCCTGTAGCTTTCTATTCCGACAAGCACACCGTGTTTCGGGTGGCGCAGCAAGGTGCGAAGTCGGGCCATGGCATGACCCAGTTTGGTCGCGCTTTGAATGAGTTGAACATCGAGATCCTCTGCGCCAACAGCAGCCAGGCCAAGGGCCGTGTTGAGCGTGCCAACCGCACGCTCCAGGATCGGCTGGTGAAGGAATTGCGGCTCGCTGGCATCTCGGACATGGAAGCTGCAAACGAATTCCTGCCGGGGTTCATGCAATGCTATAATGCCAGGTTTGCCAAATCGCCGCGACGTCCGGACAATCTGCACCGGGCCCTGAATGTCGAGCCCGACCGTCTGCGGGACATCCTGTGCTGGCGCGACGAGCGCTACGTCGACCGGAACCTGGTGCTGCGTTACGACCGCAAGCGGATCACGCTTGAAGAGAACGACCTCACCCGTGGCCTCGTTGGCAAATATGTGGACAGCTATGAATTCCAGGACGGTACGCTGGAATTCCGGTCAAAGGGTGTTCCACTGCCCTACTCCGCTTACGACAAAGATCAACGTGTGAGCCACGCGGCGATCATCGGGAACAAGCGGCTGAGCGCAGTGCTGGAGCACATCAAGCAAGAGCAGGACAAAGCACCCCCGAAGAAGCGCCGCGTCGGCACTCAGGCCACACGCTACAACCCAACAGGTCGGCGCAACAACGGCTGGAATTCAAAGCTCGCAAGAGTGGCGAAAAAGGACCGCGCAGCCAGCCAGGGCTCCGATGTTTGAGGTCTCCACCCTGTCAGGCTGCACTACCGTTCCGCGGCAACTGGGACATTTCTACTTTGCAGACCCAGTGACATTTCTACTTGGTTGCAACA
>NZ_JBQFQF010000032.1:0-1965 GCF_056536745.1 Ruegeria sp. CJ2 | reverse complement strand
CAAGCCACTATAGGTAAATGTTGACGATCTATCGACCAGCAGCTAACCTGCTGGTCGTTTTCGTTTAGAAATAAGAGCTTGTGACATGCCGGACCCCAAAAAGGCTTCGCAAAAATCTGCGAACAAAATGAGAACTCGGCTTCCTCGCCTGCCTGGCGGCTTCTCAGTCAATTTTTGCCGCAATCCACTTTGTGACCTTTACGGCGTATTACCTGACCCACGAGATGGGCGCGGCCGACCAGCTAACCCTGGTTCGAACTTGGCGCGGGGCAAGGTCTCCGGGTCTGGAGGTGAGCGCACCTATATTTGCCCAAGTTGCGGACGGTCTAGCATCCTCAAATCCAACAAGGCATTGGCGGAAGAATACGCAAGGCTCTCCCGCCTGAATAGAAGAACAAAACGTGAAAGTTGTCCGAGTGTTGCATGTATCAATCATGGAGCGACCGTTGGGCTCATGCCGAGCCGGTATCGAAAGTTTGGTAAGACGGCCAAAGGAGATCCAAGATATCAGTGCAAAGCGTGTAAGAAGACCTTTTCGATTGGTCGCTCGACGAGGCGACATAAGCGTAGTGACCTAAATGGTAAAGTCTTTAGATCGCTGGTTAATGGCGTGACGCTTTCAGCTATCTCACGAGTACTCGATACATCACTTCCGGAAGTCTATTCGAAGATCGACTTCATCCACGAGCAATGCCAAGCCTTTGCGGCAGATCGGGAGAAGCGACTGCCCGAAGTATTTGAAGGGGATAGTCCTCACTTCGCCACGGACACACAAATCCTTCAGGTGAACTGGCCCGACAGAGGTATTCGTAAACTTGTAGAAGTGCGCCACATGTGCACCGTCCACAGCGACAGCAAGTATGTCATTGCGTCTACAACAGATGTTGATCCCGACGTTCACCCGCTTGCCGTCGAAAAGGCGATGGATATTGTCGGAGACAAAGAAAAGCCTCGTTCTATGCGGGAGAACGCCCGGATTTGGTTTGCCAGTGAGTACATCGAGTACATTTGCAAGCGACACAAGGCGACCAACCCAAAATCAAGTAGGTGGCACCGTAACAAAAAGCCAAGAGAACTTGATGACGATATCAGGCTCCTTGAGATGGCCGCTAGGGTTCGACAAGACGCGGCCGAGTTTGCACATATCATGCTGCTCAAGAAGAAGATCGGTCGGAAGTATCGACTGCTGAACTTTTCAGTTGACCGCGATACGGGTGTCTCTTCAGCCTTTTTGGCTGTGTTCAAAAATGAAGTGCAGAAGAGATTGGTGCGGATTGCAGACGTCACCATGGCAAAGAATGAAAGCCATCCGCGACGCCTGGGGTTTGTGGCTGATGGTAACAAGGAATTAGAGCGCGTGGAGTATTTGATGCGTCAGGCAGGGTACTTGCCTGGAGACGGTGATCAGGCTGTCTCCAGGCCACAGGACGGCGCCATGGAGTACCTTTTGGAAGCCTCCTTTGGCAATGTGGCGCTCTCCGACATCAGGGCGCTCCTAGTGGATCATACCGGTCAGTCTGAATCGGCCGGCATTCACTATCCGTTCCACTTCATCAACGAGCCGCATAAGCGGGTGATTTTCCGCACTGACCCAACACGATTAGATTTTGCCCAGATGGCACAGTTCGCAGTTCGGGCGGGAACGCATCCGGTGGACATGTATCACGCTCGGGCACGGACCAAGGTCATGGGATTTGAGCGTGGTTTGTCAACCTCGGGCCGCAAAAGCCTGTGGTACTACAAGCAGTACTACAATCCGGTCATGGTCATGAAGCTGGTGGATATCCTGAGGTTTGCCCATAACTACACCGACCTCATGGTAAAAGAACACAAGAGCCCAGCTATGAAACTCGGTATTGCAAAGGGCTTTGTGTATGATCGGGATCTCTTCAGTTTCTGAACTCGGCAAGCAAAAAAAACGCCGTTCGTTTTTGCGTTACGCTAAGGCTGCTCTGCGGACAAAGC
>NZ_JBQFQF010000031.1:0-3416 GCF_056536745.1 Ruegeria sp. CJ2 | reverse complement strand
CCCACAGTGCACTGGGCTATCGCCCGCCAGCACCTGAAACCATCATCCCAATGGATTACAGGCCGACGATGCACTAACAATCAATTTGGACCAGTCAGATGAGGCTGCTCAATTGTCTCGCTGCGCGGCCTTGTGGGTATGCACCAACACTACTTCGAGCAGGCCCGCCGGATGCCAGTCGTTTTCGCCGTCGAGGGTATCCAAAAAGGGCAAGGAGTAACCATGCAGCATCTCATCGACATGGGCGTAGATCCTGCGCTCATGCTATACTCGCTGAATACTCCTCCGGAGGAGATCTATGCGCTAGTCGAGGATGAACTCGTAGATACCCGCATAGCAACCCAAATAAACGATTAACACCAGACACCGAGGACTTTGCCTTGTTAAAAACGCTAACCATTGCTGCGGCGCTGTTCGCTACGACTGCCACTGCGGGTGGTCTCCAAGTACGTGATGCAGACACAATTGTTGTCGATGGCACGCCTGTGCGGCTGCAAGGAGTTGATGCTCCTGAGTTGGGCACCGCCGCAGGGCGCGAAGCGCGGAGGTGGATGGTAAATTACCTTCGCGGCAAAGCGGTCGAATGCAAGCTTACCGGCGAACGAACATACGACCGTTACGTGGGCGTCTGCTACGCCGAGGGACAGGATATCGGTGCGGCCGTCATAGCTGCGGGTTACGCTTTGGACTGCGCGCGATATAGTGGTGGCCGCTACCGCAAATACGAGACACCTGCTGCAAAGTCACGATTGGCAAGAGCTCCTTACTGCTGACCAGCCCAGTAGGCCATAGAAAGTGAACGGCACCAGTAGCTTCCGTCGTCAGGGATTTTGGGACAGAGGGCGCTCTGAGCTAAGAGAGGATCTGGCTCATTTGGTTGGATTGATTATGCGGCGGTTTTGCGGTGAAGCAAGCGCCGGTTTTCGAGTGTTTTCCTTTTGATCCTTTATCGTTGTTTCAGAATGGTGTGCCCGCGCCCGAAGTAGACGTCGGCCCGGGGTAAGGTTTTGCAGGCTCTCGTGATAGCGTCGGTGGTTGTAGTGATCGACGAAAGCAACGATCTTTTGCCTGAGCTGAAAATACTGGCAAAACTCTAAGATCTGGCGTTTGCTAGCAAGCTATTGGCAGCTTTTCGCAAGTTATTGGCAGGCCAGATCCGCAGGTAGAACTAGGATACGCGTGGGGAGTTCAGTATGGACGATGAATTTGAATTACATGAGTTCTTCTATGTTTGGACGACCAATGATGATTGTCCAGCAGACGGCATTCTTTTGTACAATCCGGACAACGAAGACGAATATGTTGTACTCAGCGTAGACAACGCAGGGTTCGAAGTTTCAGACGCCAACGGAGCTGTCAGGAAACTCCTTCGACAGGCTCTTTCGAATTGGATCGTAATAGTTCCAAGTGATCATGAGTTGCACAATCTGATCCGCACGACGAAGACTCCGGCCGACGAACGTCGAGACATCATCAACGAACTTACAGGCAATGGTCTCCCAGTTGTTTCTATTCAAAATCTGGATGACCTTCGCTTGGTCAGATGGGCGTGGATAACGCAGTTTTCGCGGACTGATCGCGAGACAAGACATAAATTCTACTCAGCGGTAAAGATATTAGAGAACTTTTCGGAGCATTGGGCCGCTTCGATCAAAATTGGGCGAAGCATTGTCGAGCATTGGGCAAGCCAGGTCGAAGACCGCATGCCTGCCGATTTGCTGATCCACCTCGCGTATTACCGACGTTGGTCTTCTGATACGCGGGCCGCTTTAGAAGTATCAGATTGTTTGGATGGAACTCAAATTCGGCACGACCTGACAGATATGCAAAGAAGCGTTTTGGCAACGGAGCGTGCGGCTGCATTCATGGATCTGTTCGAACGCGGCGGCTCTGGTCTTGAGGATGCAGAGCGGTACTTAAAATACTCCCAAGGCGCGAGCAAAGGCAAAAACAGCCCTGAAAACTACCTGGGATGGCAGCGCTATAACAAGTTAAGAGAGGGTGCTCACGTTGGCGGGTATTAACAAAGTTATGTTGGTGGGGAATCTCGGAAGAGATCCACAGATTAATGAATTCTCTAGTGGGAGAAAGGTTTGCAATCTAAGTCTTGCAACCAGCGAACGCTGGAAGGATCGCGCTTCCGGAGAGCCGAGATCGCGTACTCTGTGGCATTCAATTGCAGTCTATCGTGAAGACTTAGTCAAGGTAGCTGAACAACTCCCAAAAGGGGCAAAGGTCTACGTTGAAGGCAAGATCCAGACAAGAAGCTGGTTAGATAAAGCAGGGGAAAAACGCTACAGGACCGAGGTGGTGCTGGATGGTTTCGCTTGCAATCTCTTCAAACTTGAACGGGAACAAAACAACGAACAAGAGCGAACCTCAGAGTCGATAAATGCTGGATCCCCAAAATTCAACGTAGATGATTGGGATCTCACTGATCCGCCTTTTTAGCCTGGAGGACGCCCGCCGCAAGCCGGCGCTCTGGCGCTACGACTACAATCACGTGAGGCCGCACTCGTCGCTCGGCAACCGAACACCCGCAGACTTTCGTTAAGAATGAGGGAGCCTCAGGGGGGGCAGGTCACCATTGGCGCAAGGCTGGCTAGGCGTATTTAAAGTCTTAGTCAAAAGATGTGAAAATTGGCAGCCTGTGCGGCGATCAAGAAGGTTGGAGCAGGAGCTGGGTATGTTGAAAATAGATAAGGCCTGACGGGCGAAGAGGCAAAAAGTCTATAGACGACAAAGCAGTGTGAAATTTATCTGGCTTGGTCTGAGGGGTTAGGGCTTGTCACCATGGGGTTATGGCAATCTTGTCTGGTATCATCCTATCCCGGCATCTACTAGCCTCTAGAGGGCAGAGGTGCAGTGTTCTTCTTATTAGCTGTCGCGAAAGGAAATTACGCTTGGCTCGTAAACTGGATCTGGGCGACACCCTGCAAGCCATACGACAGCATTGAAGGAGTTTCTTAGGTCAAGAGCTCTCTATTTTCGGGATTTCAACATCTTCTTTAGCGACGCCCCTTTAAATGGGATTTGCTTCTGCTCCTCGTAGGTTTGCAAGACGGCTCTGACCCAGAGCTCCATCGAGGCTTTCTTCAGTTCCATGTAAGCTGAATGCGCACCGTATGACTTCTCGGTTACATTTGCCGGGCTTTGTCTCATTCGATCAAAAACACGCTGGTCGTTTTGGCTGAAAGCAAGGATCGCGGGGTCTTTGATAGAATGTGCCAGAACTGCTGAGGCGCCACCGGGATATCCTGCGTCGCTGAGAAATTTCGAAAGGGTTCGCCTGATATCATGTGGCGACTGAGCAGCCTCATCTGACTGGTCCAAATTGATTGTTAGTGCATCGTCGGCCTGTAATCCATTGGGATGATGGTTTCAGGTGCTGGCGGGCGATAGCCCAATGCACTGTG
>NZ_JBQFQF010000030.1:0-3817 GCF_056536745.1 Ruegeria sp. CJ2 | reverse complement strand
TCGATGACTGTGAACGGTTTATCTGTGAGCGGTGAGGTTGAGGGTCGGACGTTATTGTCTGGATTTTTGCGGGAGCATTTGTCTTTGACGGGGACGCATGTTGGGTGTGACACGGCGCAATGCGGGGCGTGTGTTGTGCATGTGGATGGTCAGGCCGTGAAGTCGTGCAACATGCTTGCGCTCGAGGCGGATGGGGCCGAGGTTGGCACGATTGAAGGTCAGGCCAATGCGGATGGGTCGCTGAACACCATTCAGCAGGCGTTTCAGGATCATCATGGTCTTCAGTGCGGGTTTTGCACGCCGGGCATGGTGATGAGTGCGGCAGCGCTGTTGAAAGAGAACCCGCGCCCCACCGAAGCCGAGATCCGGCATTACCTGGAAGGCAACCTGTGCCGGTGCACGGGCTATCATAACATCGTCAAGGCGATCCTGGCCGCATCGGGTCAGGACGTGGGTCAAATCGCTGCGGAATGATGCCGCTGCGGGCGGTTGCGCCCGTGCAATGACAGCGGGTGCCGGCGTGCACTCATAGGGAGGAGAACAAGCAATGCCCAAAGACAGTGGCATCGGAGCCAGTTCCAAGCGGCGCGAGGACGTGCGCTTTCTGACCGGAGCGGGCAATTACACCGACGACATCAACGTGGCTGGACAGGCCTATGTGTATTTCCTGCGCTCGGATATCGCGCATGGCAAGATCAACAGCATCGACACTTCGGCGGCCGAAGGCATGCCCGGTGTGGTGCGGATATTCACCGGCAAGGATTTTGAAGGGGTGGGCGGCATCCCCTGCGGCTGGGAGGTGACGGACAAGCATGGCGCGCCCATGCAGGAACCGGCCCATCCCATTCTGGCGCAGGGTAAAGTGCGGCATGTGGGCGATCCCATCGCCGCAGTGGTGGCCGACAGCCTGGCTGAGGCGCGCGATGCGGCCGAGGCGATTGATGTGGATATCGAGGAACTGCCCGCGGTGATCGACATGAAGGCGGCCGCGCAGGAAGGTGCTGTGCTGGTGCATGACGATCTGAAGAACAACATCTGCTATGACTGGCATCTGGGCGAGACCGATGATGCCAAGGTCGATGAGGTGTTTGCGGGCGCGGCCCATGTGACCACTCTGGATCTGGTGAACAACCGTCTGGTTGCCAACCCGATGGAGCCGCGCGTGGCGGTGGCGGAATACAGCCGCGGGACCGAGGATTATACGCTCTATACCACCTCGCAGAACCCGCATGTGATCCGGCTGCTGATGTGCGCCTTCGTGCTGGGCCTGCCGGAACACAAGGTGCGCGTGGTGGCCCCGGATGTGGGCGGTGGCTTTGGCACCAAGATCTTCCACTATGCGGAAGAGGCGTTTTGTACCTTTGCCGCCAAAGCCTGCAACCGGCCTGTGAAGTGGTCGGCCAGCCGGTCCGAGGCGTTCATGTCCGACGCCCATGGCCGCGATCACGTGACCACGATCGAACTGGCGCTGGATGCGGAGAACAACTTCATCGGTCTGCGCACCAATACGTTGGCCAATATGGGGGCCTATCTGTCGACCTTTGCCAGCTCGGTTCCGACCTGGCTGCATGGCACGCTGGCGGCAGGGAATTACACCACGCCGGTCATTCAGGTGAATGTGAAGGCGATGTTCACCAACACGGTGCCGGTGGATGCCTATCGCGGCGCGGGCCGCCCCGAGGCGACCTATCAACTGGAGCGCGTGATCGACAAAGCCGCGCGCGAGCTGGGGGTCGATCCGATTGCGCTGCGCCGTCAGAACTTCATCACCCAGTTCCCCTATGACACGCCAGTGGCGCTGACCTATGACACCGGGGATTACCACGGGACCATGGACAAGCTGGAGGCCGCTGCTGATCTGGCAGGCTTTGCCGCGCGGCGTGCGGCAAGCGAGGCCAAGGGCAAGCTGCGGGGTCTGGGCATCAACTGCTATATCGAGGCGTGCGGGATCGCTCCGTCGAACATCGTTGGCATGCTGGGGGCCCGGGCGGGTCTCTATGACGCCGCCACCGTGCGGGTGAATGCCACCGGTTCGATCAGCGTCATGGTCGGTGCGCACAGTCATGGGCAAGGGCATGAGACGGCCTTTCCGCAGGTTGTGGCCGAGATGATCGGGATCGACGAGTCGATGGTCGAGATCGTGCATGGCGACACCTCGAAGATCCCGTTTGGCATGGGCACCTATGGTTCGCGCAGCCTTGCGGTTTGTGGCTCGGCCATGGTCAAGGCCACCGAGAAGGTGATCGACAAGGCCAAGAAGATCGCGGCCCACCTGCTGGAAGCATCCGAGGCCGATATTGAGCTGAAGGACGGTCAGTTCAGCGTCGCAGGCACCGACAAGTCGGTGGCCTGGGGCGATGTGACCCTGACGGCCTATGTGCCGCATAACTACCCGCTGGAGGTGGAGCCGGGGCTGGAGGAGACCGCGTTTTATGACCCGGCCAACTTTACCTTCCCCTCGGGCGCCTATGCCTGCGAGGTCGAGCTGGACCCCGAGACCGGTAAGGTCACCATCGAGGCCTTCACCGCCGCCGATGACTTTGGCAATATCGTCAACCCGATGATCGTGGATGGTCAGGTCCATGGCGGCATCGGTCAGGGCATCGGTCAGGCGCTGTTGGAGAACTGCGCTTATGACGAGAATGGTCAGCTGCTGAGTGCCTCTTACATGGATTACGCCATGCCGCGCGCCGATGATGTGCCGTTCTATGGCGTCGATCATTCCAGCCAGACGCCGTGCACGCATAACCCGCTGGGTGTGAAGGGCTGTGGTGAGGCCGGGGCCATTGGCTCACCGCCTGCGGTGGTCAATGCGGTTCTGGACGCGATGAACTCGGGTGGCAAGGCTGTCGATCACATCGACATGCCGGTGAGCCCGTCGCGCGTCTGGGCGGCGATGAACAGCTGAGTTGGAGAGGGGGGTGCGCGGGGCCAGCCCCGCCGCCCATTGGTGCTCGAACCAATGGCGCACCAACGGGCAGCTCCCCGGGATATTTATAGCCAGATGAAGAGCGGATCTGTGTTCTTCGGAAAGGATAAGCGGAATGTACAGTTTCGAGTTTGAGAAGCCTTCGACCATTGCCGATGCGGTGGCTGCGTTGGGGGCTGAGGATGCGCAGGCGTTGGGCGGTGGTCAGACGCTGATCCCAACGCTGAAGCAGCGGTTGGCGGCGCCCTCGGCGTTGGTGTCGCTGAGCGGGATTGCCGAGATGCAGGGCGTGTGCGTCGAGGATGACGGCGCGGTCTCGATCGGCGGGGCGACGCCCCACGCGGTGGTGGCGCGCGAGGCGGCGGCAAGCTATCCGGCGCTGGCGGCACTGGCCGGGCAGATCGGCGATCCGGCGGTGCGCAATCGCGGCACCATTGGCGGGTCGGTGGCCAATAATGATCCGGCGGCCTGTTATCCGGCGGGTGTGCTGGGCTCGGGCGCAACCATTGTGACCAATGCGCGGCAGATCGCGGCGGACGAGTTCTTTCAGGGCATGTTCACCACGGCGCTGGACGAGGGTGAGATCATCACATCCATCCGCTTCCCGGTGCCGCAGGCCGCAAGCTATCAGAAGTTCCTGCAGCCGGCCTCACGCTTTGCGCTGGTGGGTGTCTATCTGGCGCGGTTCGCGGACGGCGTCCGCGTGGCCGTGACCGGCGCCAGTGAGGATGGCGTGTTCCGCTGGTCCGAGGCCGAACAAGCGCTCAACACCGAGTTCCGCCCCGACGCCCTGACCGGCCTGAGCATCAACCCCGCAAACATGATCGGCGACCTGCATGGCAGCAAGGACTACCGTGCGCATCTGGTCAGCGTCATGACTAAACGGGC
>NZ_JBQFQF010000029.1:0-4962 GCF_056536745.1 Ruegeria sp. CJ2 | reverse complement strand
GGCCACGGTCCCCTCAAACCATAACCTGAAGGGTGAGGAGGAAGAGTGATCGATCCAGTGGACCGATCACCCGACGAACGCGCAACGCGCCGGACCACAGGTTCAAATCCTAGTCCTGAAAACGATCTTTCATAAGCAATTACAATGTTCTAGAGGCTAAATGGGCGCTTTGCGCGTTGAGGGAACCCACACCCGGAGCTGCAACTGTGCGACGCTACACAGGACAGCTAAGTCTGAGCAGCGAATCCAGCCGCCACAGTCGCCGACTTTCCACGCAAAAGAAAAATCAACCTGTCGCTAGTTCCAAAATACAAAGGCGGATTGAGATTTCTCCAATATTTGGAGATCAAGGAACAAGCGATGCCCTAGAATTGGAATGGTGCGTTCTATGTTGTTCTTGAAGGGTAACCAAGCAACCAACGAAAAAATTTTCAAACTTGTTTTGAATACTACCCACCTTTTTTCACCAAATCGTTTTTAACTGCCGTGATTTTCCCGGAAACTACGTCGGATTGAACTCAAAAGCGGCCCGATGACATAGTCGGCAACGCTTGCTTCACCGGTTTGCAGCATAACCTCTACGGGCATTCCAGAGACGAGTTCGACGTCCTGTAAATCTGCGAGTTCGGCAGGTAAAACCTCGACCTTCGCCAAATAATAGGGGTGCCCGGTATTTTCGTCGACTATGCGGTCTGCGGAAATTGAGCGCATTAAACCGAATATCTGCGGCATATTGCGTTGTTGATACGCGGTAAGATGAATACGGGCAGGCATACCAATACTTACGACATCTATGTCAATCGGGTTAACTCGGGCGTCGATTATCAAAGGAACCCTCGAAGGTACGATGTCCAAGATCGGCTCACCGTTTCGGACGACCCCGGAAAGAGTAGTGACTCGCACATTCATTACCTTACCTTCGATCGGAGAGCGTATTTCGGTTCTATCGACCACATCCCTGTGCCATCGTATTTCACTTTCCAACTCGGCTAGAGTACGTTTCATTTCCGATAATTCCATGGTGGAGTCTTCTATCTGCTGCTGAACCATGGCCAGTAATTGCAATTCGGTTTCACCAATTTTTTGATTATTACGGGCAATCTGCGCTTTACTGGTCGCACGCTCGATCGTGATGTCTGCGGCTGCGCGTTTCAGGGCCAGTAACCGGTATTTCCTTTCTAGACCTTTCCCCAGCAGGCTTGTGACACCTTGGATTTCTTCTTCAATCAAATGTGTTTTTTCGTCCAAGCCAACGATCGTTCTCTTAAGTCCGAGGTTTTCTTCGTCGAGTTGTTTGATGCGTTTGCGCAGAATGTCGTCGCGGCCTTTTTGTGTCGTAATTCGCCGCGTTAGAAGTTCTTGTTGATCGGAGATTGCGCGTATTAACTCAGCTTCATCGGATACAGTCTCGCTGTTCGGGACGGCCAATATTTCGGAACCGTCTAATTCAGCTTCGAGGCGGGCAACCCTCGCCAGCAGGTGCGTGTACCGATTTACCAATTCGTCAAGTCGGGCGCGTGCTTGCACGTCATCGAGAGTCAAAAGAACCTGACCTTTGGCCACCTTGTCCCCCTCCCTCACGTGAATAGACTTTATGATTCCGCCCTCGAGATGTTGAACAGTTTTACGGTACCCTTCTGGACTGACCACTCCAGGTGCAATGGCTGCGCCTTCCAGCCGGGCGCTGAATGACCAGGTCACCAAACCAAAGACCAGTCCGATTGCGACGATGTACCCCGCGCGAAGCGGCGCACGCGTGAGGTCTTTAAGGTTGGCTGCTGACTCTGTGACCGCTTTGTGCCGAAAAGAGCGGAGGAGTAATGTCAGAAACACTAACGTAAGCAGTAGAATTATTGCTGCGATCCACCTCGGTTCAACGGCGGGTGGTAGCCTTTCTAAGATCCAATCCAACCAGTCGGCTGGAATAGCACCCAGAATGCCATCAAGCACCGACGCACAGAAAGCCTTCACGTTTTCCTGTAACTCTTCCCAAAAGCTCATTGGCAAACCACCTTACTCTGCTACTACGTTGTTGCCGCTGCTAGATTGCACCGTACGCACGGTTTGATAGGCTGGAGCCTGGCCTCTGATCTGCAAAATTTTCTCACGCGGGCCAAATGCGGCGACAGCTCCGTCTTTGAGAACCAGGACCTTGTCTGCAGTCCTGAGCCCCGCGGGACGATGGGTCACAACGACGACGGTGCGACCAAGATTCTTGGAGCGCGTAAGAGCTGCAGCGAGGGCTGCATCGCCTTCCTGATCAAGATTCGAACTGGGCTCATCCAAGACGATAAACGACGGGTCACCCAGAAGAGCACGAGCAAGTCCCAGCCTTTGCCTTTGGCCACCAGAGATACGCCCGCCATGCAAGCCAACGTCTGTTTCGTACCCCTGCGGTAAACGCAAAACGAGATCGTGAACTCCTGCTTCTTTGGCCGCCTTGATTACCATCGAGTCGTCGACGTCTCGCATTCTGGCAATGTTCTGGGCTACCGTGCCTGGAAAGAGCTCTACATTTTGGGGCAGATAGCCCAGCCATGGCCCTAGATTTTCGGGGTTCCAGTTTCCGACGTCTGCACCATCAAGCCTTACATGGCCGCGCGTTGGTTTCCAGGCCCCGACCAACAGACGGCACAAGGTCGATTTGCCCGAACCTGAAGGCCCGAATACGACTAGTGTCTCGCCTGGCTCAAGAGCGAAAGAGATGTTCTCCAGAATCGGTTCGCCCGAATACGGTGCAAGACAATACACCTCTTCCACCTGCAATTGTCCAACAGGCTTTGGTAAATTGACTTCATAATCGGGAGCAAATTCACCCGCAAAGTGATCTCTGAGCCGGGTGATGGCTGTACGCGCTGCAACGAAACCTTTCCAAGCGCTTATTGAACGCTCAATAGGAGCAAGTGCCCGGCCCAGAACAATTGAGGCGGCGATCATCCCACCAGCAGTCAGATTGCCTTGAAGGACAAAATACGCGCCAAGTCCCAGTATCATGACTTGCAAGGCAAGGCGCAGGGCGCGTGATGCGCTGACAAGGCCCGAGGTTTTTTCCTTCAGGTTCAGGTGCTCACGTCGAGCCTCTGCTTGAAAAGACTGCCAACGACCAAGCAACGCATCACCCATACCCAGAGGACGTATGGTTTCACCACTCTCAAGGAACTGCTGCGCTGCCGTATCACTTTGGCGAAGCTTGGCACTTATTTCCTTGTTGGGATTGCGTGTCAGAATGTCATTTGTAAGCGCAAAGACAAAGAGAACGATAGCACTGCACAGCGCAAAGACACCAAGTCCAGGGTGAAGTAACCAAATGAACGCAATAAAGATCGGGGTCCAAAGTGCATCAAAAAAGGCAAGGACTGCGTCTCCGCCCAAAAATGACCTGAGGTTGGCAACATCGTTCAGGCTGGCCTTTGGGTTGCCGCCGGTCAGCCGATCAGACATGGCTTTTCTGAGGGTCGGTTCGCTAAGTTCTGATTCAACCCAGAAACTTGCACGACCTAAGATCATCCGTCGTACTTGCTCTAGTATTCCGTAAATGATCAGCGCAAAAAGTGCGACAACCGTCAGCCAGACCAGAGTGTCGAAAGACCCTGTGGTCAGAACCCTGTCATAGATCTGAAGCATGTAGATTGCGCTCACCAGAAGTAGCAGGTTTACGACACAGCTTACGATCAGCAGCGGCGGGAAAAGCCGTTTCACGGCTTTTCTGGTGGTATCGACTATATTTGTATCAGGATTGGCATTCATGAACGTGGCACTCTGTAACAAGGGTTTGGTACGGCTGTGAGGATGTGCAGACCCGGCGGGGTTCCGGATCTGCAAGTTTCACTACTTTGTCAGGCGACAACCGGGTCGAGGTCGATTGTGAACCCGTCAGTGTCCGTATCCGAGTCACCGTCGGTTTCTGTCGCGTTCAGGGTCATCTGTAAGGGTTCGGGATTGAACTCCTGCGAGGTCGTAAACTCGATGACCGGGATCTTGATGGTCCCTTGACCCATAAAGAGCTGGATCGCGTCGATGTTGTTCGGACCCATTGGATCGCCGATGACAAAACTTTCCTGACCACCGGCTTCGGGCGACAGATCACCGTCCAAGACCTCAATCGGATTCTCTGAGAATGTGCCATCGCTATAGTAGATCATGTACCACAGATCCTCTGGCGGGTTATCATACCCACCTACAGAGTTGTCGATGAAGACCTTCACGGCGCTGACGTTAAAGCCGGTTGGATCGACGACGAAGCTTTCATCCACCTTTCCGCCCGATGTCGTGTCACCATCAATGCCGTGATTGGCATTACCGTTAAGATTGTTATTGCCATTCCCGATGCCCGAGGTGCTGACATTCATCTGTTCGGCACTGAGGAAAGTCGCGGTGCTTTCCCAATCAGCTTCAGGATCATTCAGGAGATCTTGGATGTCAGTCGGAGCCAAATAGCTTGTCGGATTGACCGCCGCGAACACGATTTCGGAACTGTCGATTGTCAGCGTTCGCACCGGATCGGGGCCACCCGCATCAAGGCTGCCATCTGCCGTGGACAGTTCGACCACCGAACCCGGCGGTGTAGACACCTGAAGATCGTACATGTCCGTGGCAGGATCAAACACCAAGGTGAAGTCTACAGTCTCGTCGGTGCCGTCACCGTTAAAGTCGTCGGTGATCGACCCTGCGAACGAATAGTCGCCGTTCTTCGTCAGGTCACTTCCGACCGCAACAACACTCCCGGTGCCGATCTTGTAGCTGACCAGTTCAATGTCCAGCGATGCAAACCCATCCTCACCAGGATCATCAGCCCAAGCATCTTGGGCACCGGACGAATAGTTGCCGGACGCGTCTTCAACAGTAATAGCCGGCCCGTCATCGGTGAACGAGATTTTTTGGGTGAGGTCGACATAGTCCGTCGCGGTGTCCGCGGCGGTCTCGGCATCGCTGAGGGTGCCGACCAGACGGATCGCATCGGTC
>NZ_JBQFQF010000028.1:0-6387 GCF_056536745.1 Ruegeria sp. CJ2 | reverse complement strand
CCCACAGTGCATTGGGCTATCGCCCGCCAGCACCTGAAACCATCATCCCAATGGATTACAGGCCGACGATGCACTAACAATCAATTTGGACCAGTCAGATGAGGCTGCTCAGTACTTCATAGCGATTTCAATATTGCTCGGGGTTTTGTACTTAACCTTCTACGGCCTACCTAGCCGACTAGTGTCGCTTGTCGAATATCGAGTGTTGGATCGAGATTTTTCCAACAATGGTAGATGGTTAAAAACCGGAATCTGGATTCAAAGCGTTCTGGACGATCCGAAAATTCTCTTTGTTGGAAACCTCACTGCGATCGTCAACATTTACGAGGTCCTGCCTCTTTCCATCACCCAGTTTTTTGGCGTTTTCACCATGCTTTGTTTCTACGCACTAGTTCTGTTCGTCCTAAAGCCAACAAAACTTACGTTCTTCAAAACTGGCGTTATATCGTACCTGCTAATGAGCCTCGGAGAAGGAGGTTTTTGGCTTACCCCAACATCTTTTATGCTGGGGTTAAATTTGGCTATTTGCGCTGCTATTTCACGGTTCGGAAGCACTCTTCCGAAAGCGAGAGAGCAAACTATAGGGACGTTGAAATTCAGGTCGGTCCATCGCCCAGAACTAGGATGAATAGACGAGCTCAATTTTCTTGGATCGTTCCCTCCGCATTAGAGGCCACCACCCTTCGCTCACACCTTCTCCATCAAACCGATCCGTGCTGTCGTCATCATAGGTGACGGTTACGTCAAACACGCCTGTCACTCCGGTCAGGCCGGGCTGATCCGCTTGGCGGGTGGAGGTGCTGCCGTTGGTGGTGATGTTCGATGTGGCCGCGCTGCCGTATTCCACCTGAGCGCCCCAGATATAGACGTCGATATCCGCGTTCACGTCCTCATACAGCATGAAAATGCGGTTCTGGCTGTTGGGAAGCGTCTGGGTATAGGTGAACCGCTGCCATTGGGTCGTGACCGAGATGGTCTTTGACGTCCCGTCCGAATGCCCAAAACGCATCGTAACCGGCGCGCTGGCGCGCAGCCAGACGCTGGCCGTGGCGACTCCGGCCGGGGCGGTGTCGGGTTTCAGGATGCCACCGCGCTTGCCACCCGCCCCTCCGGTCGTGTCCGCGCAGTTCCATTTCATCGCGGTCAGGGTCCCGTCAGGCGCGGGTTGCCCCCCGGTGAAACTGGGCTTGGCGGCGTAACCGGCCCAATAGGGCTGGGCGAAGTCGTTTGAATAAAGCAGGAGGTTCGTCGCCTCAGGCTCGAACAACGCCCCCTGGAATTCCCCGGTGCCAAACGCGTGGTCGCGCCTCAGCACATCTGCGGCAACGGTTTCCAATGCGCCCGACGCGTTCCCCCGCAGCGCCGCAGTTCCGCGCGCAAAGGTCAGGACCGACCCCAGCGCGACAGACGCGCCGGACCGCCGATAGACCTGCCGCTCAAAATCAAGCGACAGGGCCGCGGCGGGCCTTCTGCGGGACGGGTGCGACGTCACGGAAATATCCCGAGTCAGCTTCATGCGAGCACCATTGCGTGGATGCCCGCCGCCGTCGTGCCGGTTGCGTGAATGCGCAGCACGCCAACGGGCAGGATCGAGAAATCCGCCACATCGACTGTGCGCGTCTGCCCCCGAACGGTGGTCAGCACCACGGTGCCGCCCGTTTCGACATACAGCCCGATAGCCGCGTCCGGCAGGTCTGTGGTGTCGGATGGCGTGACCGGTGCAATGTCGCGCGCGGGACCGGACAGGCTGGAGACGCGGTTGGTGAAAGGGTTCGTCATCGTTCAGATCTCGCTGTGTTGTTCAATCAGCGGGACACTAGGAAAGACCGATTAATGACCTCAAATCACTGCGTGCGTTGCGTGTTCAGGCATTCTGGAGCGTACGGGCGATCAAGCCCGACATCTTTTCCTTGAAAACGGATGTATCAAAGCCCTGCGCAAGCGCGCGAATATCCTGCGGCGAACCTATCAGGGACGGGTCCGTTTCAAACCTGTCGATCGCGGCATTCAGTGCTTCGACGGTCTGGTCATTGAAGAGCAAACCGCTGACGACCTCGGCCACGGTGTCCAGCGCACCGCCGCGCCCATAAGCGATCACCGGGCGCCCGCTGGCCATGACTTCGACGGGGATAATCCCAAAATCCTCTTCACCGGGAAAGATCAGCGCGCGGCAATTTGCGAATTGCTTCTTCAGCTCGGGAAACGGGACCCGACCCAGAAAGGTGATGTTGGGGCCGGACTTACGCTCAAGCGTCTCTCGCATTTCGCCGTCGCCCACGACGACCAGCTTTCTGCCCGATTGGTTGAACGCATCAATCGCAAGATCAGCCCGTTTGTACGACACCATTTCCCCGGCCAGCAAATAATGCTCACCAACCTCATTCGAGATCTGGAATTCTTCGGTATCGACTGGAGGAAAGATAACGTCCGCATCCCGCCTGTAGTATTTGCCGATGCGCTGACGGATGAAGGACAAGTTGGCGATGAACTGATCGACCCGCGCGGCAGTTGATACGTCCCAGATACGCAGCTTGTGCGCCATGAATGGCATTGCCAGCCGCGCGATACGGCCAGCCTGTGCGCGGTACACGTGGTAGTGGTCCCAGATATAGCGCATCGGCGAATGGCAATAACTGATATGCGTCGCATCAGGACGTGGGATAATCCCCTTGGCAGGCCCGGATTCACTGGACAGGATCAGATCAAACTCCTGCATGTCCATAAGCTCCAGCGCCATGGGCATGAACGGAAGATACTTCTGATAATGCTTCTTCGCCCCGGGCAACCGACCGATGAACGTCTCGCGAACCTCGTGCTGCCGCACCTTTGCACTGACCTTTTCCGGATCATAGACATGGGTGATGATGACGGCGTCCGGATACATGTCCAAGAACGCCTCAAGCACCTTTTCGCCGCCGCGCATACCGACAAGCCAATAATGGACAATCGCGACTTTCACGTGGCTCAGCCCTTTGCGCCCTGACCGCGCGCGTATTTGTCTTCGTACCGAACGATGTCGTCCTCGCCGACATATGCACCTGTTTGGACTTCGATCAGGACCATCGGCACTTTGCCCGGGTTTTCCATACGGTGGACGGCACCCAACGGGATGTAGACAGACTGATTTTCGGCCACCAACTGGTCAGTGTCGTCGATGATGACACGCGCCGTGCCTTCAACCACAATCCAGTGTTCGGACCGGTGAAAATGGCTTTGCAGGCTAAGGGACGCGCCCGGATGCACGCAAATGCGTTTCACCTGAAAGCGGTCGCCAACAACAAGGCTTTCGAACCATCCCCAGGGACGGTGATCTTTTGGAAAGGCGGTGGCCTGCGGAACGTCTTTCTTCTTCAACGCAGACACGGCCTGTTTAACGTCCTGAGCCCGCGACGCATCCGCAACCAAAACCGCATCGTTCATGGCAACCGCGATGATGTTTTCCAAACCGATTCCGACGATTTCAAGCTGTTCGCTGTCCGACCGCAAAAGCGTATTCTGGCAGTCAATCGCTGTCGCACCATCGCTTGTGACAACGCCCTGTTCGTCAGGGCCGCTCTCGCGCCAGACCGCGTCCCAGCCGCCCAAATCAGACCAGGCCGAGTCAAAGGGTACCACGGATAGGTTGTCGGCTTTTTCCATCACCGCGTAGTCGATCGAAATGTCCTTGGCCTTTTGCCAATGAACCGGGTTCAAACGCAAAAAGCCCAGATCGGGTGTCGCGGTTTCGACCGATGCCTGAACAGGCTCAATCAGTTCTGGGGCGTGCTGCCGGAATGCTGCAATGATGTCGGCGGCGCGGAACAGAAAGATACCGGCGTTCCATTTGAAATTCCCTGCGGCCAGCATCTCGGTCGCGCGGGCCACGTCCGGTTTTTCGACAAACTGTTTCAGCGGAACCGGCGATCCGTCACTATCCGGCGCCGAGGCCAGTTCCAGATACCCATAGGCAGTCTCTGCGTGCGTCGGAGTAATGCCAAACGTCACCAGTTGACCGTTTGCCACCGCGTACAACCCACGGGCAACCGCGGCCTGAAACGCATCGGAATCTGGCACCACATGATCGGACGGAGCGACCAGTAGAATCGCATTCTCATCCTCGCTAAATGCCTGAATTGCAGCGGCCAGCACTGCAGGTGCGGTATTGCGACCTTCCGGTTCAATCAGGATTTTCCCCGGATCAATACCAATAGATTGCAGTTGTTCCGCAACGATGAATCGAAAGTCGGAATTGGTGAGCACAACAGGTGCAGCAAACCGTAGTTTTTCGGTTTTTCCAGACAGACGCCGCGCCGACGCTTGAAACAAGGTTTCCTCGCCAACAAGCGGAACGAATTGTTTTGGATAGCTTTTCCGGGACAAAGGCCACAGGCGCGTACCGGAACCACCGCAGAGAAGGACAGGTGTGATCAACATAAAAAGCTCGAAATTTGATTTACTTAAGGTGGTCCTAATAAATGAGACTCGCCCTGACAAGGGTTTGAATTCGAGGATACCGAAATCAAATGTCGTTAGGATGAAACAATATGCGTCGCCCAAATTTTAAGCCCGCGCGCTGTCGCCAGCGCGGTTTTACACCGCGGCGTTTCTTTCCCTAACCGAATGTAAACGGTTCGCTCTTGGCCCCAATGCGCCGGACTTAACCGCAGTTAATGACGTACAGAAAGAAACCTGGGTTCGCTTCCGTCTAGGCACACGGCGCTCAGGATGCCCGTCGCAAATGCTCCGGTATCGACAGAAATTCGACCACGCATGGCACTAGGCGTATCGACGATTGTATGACCGTAAATGACCCAGACCCCATCGCGGCGATCCGACTTCTGAAAAGAAGGATGCCCCCAAATCAGGACCTCTTCTTTTTGCTGATCGGCCGGGATATCCGGATCCGCACCGGCATGCGTCACCAGAACGTTGCCCGAAAGTTTACAGGTCGGGAGGTGTTCCAACCAACGGCGCAGGTCTTGACCCATGGCGTCTTGCAATCTGTCGCGGCAGTTGTGCAGCTCGGCGTCGTTCATCTCGGATCTCACGCCCCGGACGCCAAACGAGGACAATGTCTGTAATCCACCATAACGCAACCAACGAGGCCCGTGGTCTGCGGGATCGCTCAGAAATTTCAGCAACATATGCTCGTGATTTCCCTTGAGACAGGTGAAATCCGAACGCTCACTTACAAGGCGCAAAACGTCTGCGCTGTGCTCTCCCCTGTCTACGTAGTCCCCGACAAGGATGACGTGATGGTCCTGCGGAACTTGAGCCAGCATTTTTTCCAACTGGGCAATGCACCCATGGACATCCCCAATCACAAAAATCGGGGCATCGGGTTCCGGCGTCGAAAAACCCGCTGATTGATTAAATCGCTTGAGCAACGAAGACAGCACTATCGCGGCTTTCTCTTAAAAGGTGTTGGGCAAATCTGGTGATTTCAGCCGGTTTTAGTCCCGGTCGGAGAGTGATAGCCCCGCACACGCCCATGGGCAAGCATTGACCTGTCACGCGGTTCCACAGGGGGCTATTCCCATTCGAATAAGCTCGTTGCCCTTGACTTTATACACACCTCGGATGCGGTTTCGGGCCTTGTCCATAAACCATGACTTTAACGGTTCCGGATAATAATCCGCCATGACCCGGCTGAAATAGTCAAAATCTTCCGGTGGAAGTCGGCGACCACTTCGCGATGGCCCGTGAAACCCAAAGATCGTATTGGGATCGACACATGTGTCTGGCAGCCCAAGAAACATGGTGCAGGTTGAAAAACAAACCCGGCCCCGAATTTCAACCGAGACCCGATTCCTCTGTAAGTTCTCCAATTCGATCAGCCGATCATGCAAATACCCACCTCGATCATTGCCGACAACATACAGGCTTTGCGGGTTGGCAAAGGCTTGGAAAACCATACCAAATGTCAAAGTACTGACGACCAGACAGCTCACCGAAAACCGGCAACACAGCCCTTGTATATTTTTGCTTGTAGAAGCACCCCGTCCAAGCATCCCGACATCTCCAATCCCAGTTGCGGATTGGGTCTAAAGAGACGGGTTGCGACACACGCGGTCAGGTAGTGTCTTTTTTGCGCCTTAAATCAATAATTTAATCGGTATTTTCCGATCCCTTAAATTAATTTCTTGAGCCAATACTTAGGCTTCCTGTTCCGGGGATGACGACTAGTGCGAGAGTATTGTCCTGCCTTGCGAGCTTAGGACATCACTTTTGTGACCCTAGTTGTGCTCGATTGAGCCAACAATTCGGAGGGTTTGTTTAGGATTTGGTTGCGGGGAGAGGATTTGAACCTGTGGTCCGGCGCGTTGCGCGTTCGTCGGGTGATCGGTCCACTGGATCGATCACTCTTCCTCCTCACCCTTCAGGTTATGGTTTGAGGGGACCGTGGCC
>NZ_JBQFQF010000027.1:2500-6535 GCF_056536745.1 Ruegeria sp. CJ2 | reverse complement strand
AGGATTTGAACCTGTGGTCCGGCGCGTTGCGCGTTCGTCGGGTGATCGGTCCACTGGATCGATCACTCTTCCTCCTCACCCTTCAGGTTATGGTTTGAGGGGACCGTGGCCCCGGTGGGGCCGCGTAAGCCCCGAGGAACGACGAGGTTTGATCGTTAAGCCAACAGTCCAGTGGACTGTTTGTAGATCGAACGGGCTGTTTGTAAGTTGGTTGCGGGGAGAGGATTTGAACCTCTGACCTTCAGGTTATGAGCCTGACGAGCTACCGGACTGCTCCACCCCGCGACACTTTGGTGGGCCTACCGCCTATTCGGCTACTTGAGGCCGTTGTTGGCCTATCGCTTGCGCTACTTGAGGCCGGGTAGTGTTTTGTTCATCGTATTAGAGAGATATGGGCTTTTACTAGGTTTGGCGGTGACCTACTCTCCCGGGGCTTAAGCCCAAGTACCATTGGCGCGGCAGTGCTTAACTTCCGGGTTCGGGATGGGACCGGGTGTTTCACTTGCGCTATGACCACCAAACCGAGGAAAAGCCCATGTCGACCTTCTTGCTGTGCAAGAAAGCGACAGGTGGCAGGCAGCGTATTCGCTTGCGAATGCGCGTTGCCACTCGGTTGTTATGTCACCCCTTTACGGGGTTTCACATCAATCAGTGTTGTCCAACTCAAGGTCGGTGTATGCTTTTGGTTTGATTGTATCTTTCCATTACTGGATCAAATCAAGCCTATCGGGCGATTAGTACCGGTCAACTGAACGCATTACTGCGCTTACATCTCCGGCCTATTGACGTGGTGGTCTTCCACGGCCCTCAGGGAGACCTTGTTTTGAGGGGGGCTTCCCGCTTAGATGCCTTCAGCGGTTATCCTGTCCGATCATAGCTACCCAGCACTGCCGTTGGCACGACAACTGGTCCACCAGTGGATCGTTCACCCCGGTCCTCTCGTACTAGGGGCAACTCCTCTCAAGTCTCCTACACCCACGGCAGATAGGGACCGAACTGTCTCACGACGTTCTAAACCCAGCTCACGTACCTCTTTAAACGGCGAACAGCCGTACCCTTGGGACCTGCTCCAGCCCCAGGATGAGATGAGCCGACATCGAGGTGCCAAACACTGCCGTCGATATGGACTCTTGGGCAGTATCAGCCTGTTATCCCCGGCGTACCTTTTATCCGTTGAGCGATGGCCCTTCCACTCGGGACCACCGGATCACTATGGCCGTCTTTCGACTCTGCTCGACTTGTCAGTCTCGCAGTCAGGCTGGCTTCTGCCATTGCACTCAACGAGCGATTTCCGACCGCTCTGAGCCAACCTTCGCGCGCCTCCGTTACGCTTTAGGAGGCGACCGCCCCAGTCAAACTACCCGCCACGCAGGGTCCCGGATCCGGATAACGGACCGCGGTTAGACATCAAGAGTGCGAAGGGTGGTATCTCAAGGGAGGCTCCACGGATACTTGCGTTTCCGCTTCAAAGCCTACCACCTATCCTGCACATCACAATCCTGATGCCAGTGCGAAGCTGTAGTAAAGGTGCACGGGGTCTTTCCGTCTAACCGCGGGAAGCCTGCATCTTGACAGGCAATTCAATTTCGCTGAGTCGATGTTGGAGACAGCGGGGAAGTCGTTACGCCATTCGTGCAGGTCGGAACTTACCCGACAAGGAATTTCGCTACCTTAGGACCGTTATAGTTACGGCCGCCGTTTACCTGGGCTTCAATTCAAGGCTCTCACCTCTCCTTTTAACCTTCAGGCACCGGGCAGGCGTCAGACCCTATACGTCGTCTTGCGACTTCGCAGAGCCCTGTGTTTTTAATAAACAGTCGCCACCCCCTGGTTTGTGCCCCCAGCCCCTAGTTGCCTAGGAACCGGGCCTCCTTCTCGCGAACTTACGGAGGTATTTTGCCGAGTTCCTTCAACATCGTTCTCTCAAGCGCCTTGGTATGCTCTACCAGTCCACCTGTGTCGGTTTAGGGTACGGTCTGATGGAGGGCTATTTCCAGGAACCACTCAGCAGCCCAATCAATCCGATAAGATTGAACTACATCTGTGATCCGTCACATCCTCCTGGCCTAGGAATATTAACCTAGTTCCCATCGCCTACGCCTTTCGGCCTCGGCTTAGGGGCCGGCTTACCCTGCTCAGATTAGCTTTAAGCAGGAACCCTTGGACTTTCGGCGAGAGTGTCTCTCACACTCTTTGTCGCTACTCATGTCATCATTCTCACTAGTGATCTCTCCACGGGATCGCTCACGCGCCCGCTTCATCGAAAGGTTCATATCCTCCAAGGTCGTCCGAAGACGACTAAAGAGGATGGAACCTATGTCACACTACGCTCTGCTACCGATGCTTACGCATCCCTAGACTTCGGCTCATGGCTTGAGCCCCGTTACATCTTCGCCGCAGGACAACTTATTTAGACCAGTGAGCTGTTACGCTATCTTTAAAGGATGGCTGCTTCTAAGCCAACCTCCTGGTTGTTTTGGTCGTCCCACCTGCTTTCCCACTTAGCCATGAATTGGGGGCCTTAGTCGTAGGTCAGGGTTGTTTCCCTCTCCACTACGGACGTTAGCATCCGCAGTGTGTCTGCCATCTAGTACTCCCGGGTATTCGGAGTTTGGTTAGGATCAGTAAGCCTGTGGGGCCCCATTACCCATCCAGTGCTCTACCCCCCGGGGTATTCGGATGACGCTCTACCTAAATAGATTTCGCAGAGAACCAGCTATCTCCGAGTTTGATTGGCCTTTCACCCCTAGGCACAGCTCATCCCGATCTTTTTCAACAGATGTGGGTTCGGTCCTCCAGTAAGTGTTACCTTACCTTCAACCTGGCCATGCCTAGATCACTCGGTTTCGGGTCTGATCCCACGAACTCATACGCCCTATTAAGACTCGCTTTCGCTACGCCTACACCTAACGGCTTAAGCTTGCTCGTGAGACCAAGTCGATGACCCATTATACAAAAGGTACGCCGTCAGCTCGCAAGGAGCCTCCGACTGATTGTAGGCGTTCGGTTTCAGGTACTGTTTCACTCCCCTCGTCGGGGTGCTTTTCACCTTTCCCTCACGGTACTGGTTCGCTATCGGTCAGCAAGGAGTACTTAGCCTTCGAAGGTGGTCCTCCGATCTTCAGACAGAATTTCACGTGTTCCGCCCTACTTAATACGTCCATCAAAGCTTAGAATACGGGGCTGTCACCCGCTATGGCCATGCTTCCCAACATGTTCTTCTCACTCATCTGGCTCGGCTGGTCCCCGTTCGCTCGCCGCTACTAGGGGAGTATCAATTGATTTCCTTTCCTCCGGGTACTTAGATGTTTCAGTTCCCCGGGTTTGCTCTTAAAACCCTATGTATTCAGGTCTTAAGTACTTGGTTAAGCGACATATTGATTATCAGAGATAACAATATGAAGCTTTCAAGTGGGTTGCCCCATTCAGAGATCCATGGATCAAAGCTTATTCTCAGCTCCCCATGGCTTATCGCAGAGTATCACGTCTTTCATCGCCTCTTGCTGCCAAGGCATTCACCAAACGCCCTTCTCGCGCTTGATTTGATCCAGAAAAAGAAAGACTGGACTTGCAAAGCAAGTCCATAATGGGTCGGAAGCTGGAACAACCAACCCCTTTTCCTGAACCAAAAGCATACTTTCCCGCCTTCCATCCTGGAACCCGCGCTGCCGATGTCGGTCGGCCCCACGCAGAGGATAGAAGACAATGCATGATCGTCAGATCATGCGGGTTAGTGTACTTGACTTGGACAACTCTGTTCGTTTCAGCCGGGATATTCAAAGAGGGACGAGGAAACATCCCTAATCAAACCTCCTCACTATGTGTGCTACCGCCTATTCGGCTACTTGAGCACGTGAGGACCAACTGAGATCAACGCCACACTCGGCGCGATCAAACAGTGTTGATTGATTTCTCTCTATACGATGTAAAAGACGAACAGCTTACGCTGTTCTATCGTCCAATCGGACGGTTAAACACTGACACAGTGCTTAACGATCTGATCGAAGTGATATGGTGGAGCCAACGCCAATCGAC
>NZ_JBQFQF010000026.1:0-8165 GCF_056536745.1 Ruegeria sp. CJ2 | reverse complement strand
AAAGGTCCGGACAGACCCGTCCTGGTGAACACATATTACCGTGATGTTCTTGGTTGTTCGGTCGAGGATCGTTTGAATTTCATACGCGTCTGCATGGCACAGCGCCGTTGAAAACGAATCCGCCGATGTAGCGTCCGCAGCCTGCACGCTGACCGTTGACCATCGGGGCGGTTGTGCGGTTTTGGGATTGATGACGTGAAACTGATTGTTCCCCAAACGCAACGCGCCCGGACTGGAGGTGGCAATCGCCTGATCCTTGAGCGTCCGTGTTTGAACGATGCCATGTTGAGGATCGGAAACGCCAAGGGTCCAGTTGCGCCCTGCAGCATAGTACTCACCGATATTGACCAGCACCTTCCTCCAACCCGCCTGACGCAGCACTTCTGTGACCAAATCTGTGGCATAGCCCTGTGCGATACCATTCAGCGTCAACGCCTGACCTGAATCCAAAGCAATATGATCAGGTGAAATCCGAACGCGGTCCCAACCAAGAGTTTTGCGTGCAGCTTCGAGATCTCCATTCTGTGCCGCTGCCTGCCATATGGGTTGAACGGTCGGGTCAAAACGCCCGTCAGTCTGCCGGTATGCGCGATCGCAGGCCCGCAGCAACCTAAGCATTTCGGGCGCTGGTGCCTTCAGGTGACCAAAACGGTTCAACCGAGACAAATCGGATTCCGGGCGGTAGAGGCTGAACAGTGCCTCGCAGCGTCCAAGCTGGGCTCGGACGCGGGCAATGGCGGGTTCGGCAACCTCGGGAGGAGCGTCAAAGGTTAAGCTGACCTCCGCGCCCAAAGCGTAGCCGTACCATTTTGTGGGCTGAGCAACCGCCGGGGTGGTCAGCGCAGCAGCAGAGATGGCAAGGAAGCGGCGACGGTTTATCATTCGGCGGCGACCTCTCTGTCTCGGCGTCGGGCAGCGACAATCAGAGGCACGCATTTCGTGTTGTCGTCATGGATCGCAACGCAGTCAAGGCATTGAAAGCATTCGTCATATTGGATACGCCCACTTTTGGTGATGGCTCCGTATTTGCATTTGACCTTGCACAATTGGCAGGGAGAGCCGCATTCCGCACGCCGGTCGATCCAATCCCGACCGCGTACCAAGCCTCCAATCGCCATGAAAGCCCCAAGCGGGCAGACATAGCGGCAAAACCCCTTGAACAGCACCATGCCCAGAAAAAGCCATCCCACCGCATAGGCCACGTAATACCATTCCCGCACAAAGAAGGTGGTGACCGCAGTCTTGAAAGGCTCGATCTCGGCGGCCTTGTCCACCTGATCGGGGGCGATAAGAACAACACCTACAAGGCCCGCGAGGATGACGTATTTCAACCATTTCAGACGCCTGTCCCAGGCTTCGGACGGTTCAATCTGCGGCAGGCGGAGGGTTTTGCCCAGGTGGTGCGCGAATTCCTGCAACGCGCCGAAAGGACAGAGCCATCCGCAGAACAGCCCTCGGCCCCATGCGATGAAACCGGCGATGGACACTGCCCAGATCAGCAGGGAAAACGGGTCATACAGCAGGAATGCGAAACTGCCGCCTTCGATTGCTGTTCTGAGTGTTCCAAGAACGGTGACGATGGAAAGCTGCCCCTGTCCCCACCATCCGACAAAACCGATAACAACGGCCAGCATGCCCAGGCGGATCGGGGTAAACAAAGGCTGTGCCGCCAGTGCATTCATGCGAAAGGTAAGCGTGACAACGAGGCCGGTCAGGAAAACCCCTAGAACGATCATGTCGCCCTGACGGTTGCGCAGTGCCTCAAGCCACGGCGGGACCGGCGCGATCTGAACTGGGCGAGCAAAGAACCGCTCGGGCGTGACATGGGGCACGTCCAGAGTGACCGACCCCGTTTCGGGCTGGAACATGCCGTGTTCGCGCACTGCCAGCACCTTCAGAACCCAATCGCGTGAGGGGTCAAAGCCCAACCTGCGGTCCGTACGCAGAATCATGGCGGTGCCGTCAGGCAGACCGTCGGCCAGCTCTACGAACAGATCGGCATCGCGCAGGGCAACCGGAAAGCCGTCCTGTTCCGCCGACAGCCAGTCAGGTGCTGTATTGCGCACGAATTCTTCGCTGACCAGACCGTGGCGCGCGGTTTCAATCACCAGGATCGGTTCATCATTGTCCGAAATTTCCAGAAAACTCTGGAGGTCATCGAAACTGTCCTCGGCAAGCGCGGCGCGGGCGATGGAGGTAGGGCCCAGATCGACGACCCAGATGTCCAAGTATGGTTCATCCGGAAATTCCTGCGCTTCTGGGTCGTCATCCGCCCACAAGGTGCCTGCGAACAGGGCGTCGACCTGCGCGTTGGTGTAGGTCTTGCGCGTGGCGATTCCCTGATCGACCAGATCCTGCCAGGTCAAATCCTCTCGGTACTCGGGGTCGGGAAAGGCGGGCGGCCCGGTCGCCAGACCCTGCATCTTTTCACGGGCCACTGCCAGCGCAGCTCCCATAACGGATTCGTGGGCAATACGCACGCTGGCTGTCGCTTTGGTGACGCCATCCAGATAAACAAGCTGTGAACCCGCCGCCGCATCGCCATAGGGCGTTCCCACCACAATCGAATCCGAAATTGATAGCCCGCCGTATTGTTCAAAGAACTTGTGAAACGGGGCCTCACCCAGACCCGAGACAAAGATCGGCTCATTGTGTTCGATCAGTTGGACGTCCAGAAAGCGACCCTCAAGGTCCAGCACCACCAGCATGTTGATTGGTGCGCCCGAAAACCCTGGCAAGGGGGCTAAAGGCTCGGATTCAAATACATATCCAGCCTCACTGCCGCCGGAATTAAGCAGACTGTAAACGCCGTCATCGTTCAGCGCATTGCCTAGTGAAAACGGGGCGCGGATATAGGTTTCGATCTGCTCACGCGGGAGAGGCTCTGCCCGAACCGAAAGGCAGCTGAGAAGCAAAAACACAAGTAGCAGGATCGCGCGCATGAGCGTGAGAGTATATTTCCCCCCGCAGCCGTGACATTCGACGAAAGTCCTAAGTCCCGCATCTACGACCCCAAGACTATTGACGCAGCCATCCCGACCCTCAACATTGCATTCCATCCTTACGACCAAAGCAGCATTTTCTGAAAATCACGCCGGTTGTAGGTTTCAAACAACGCCAGTCAATCACCGGGAGGATACTATGACCTGGAGTACACCGAAGCTGAAGGAAGTGAATTGCGGCATGGAGATAAACATGTATTCTCCGTCCGAGGATGAAGGCCGCGAGCACGAGCGCGACCTGTTCTGATCACGTAAACTCAGCGGAGGCCCAAAGTGCACTTTCTAGTTCTTGGGGCTTCTGCAGGTGGCGGTTTGCCACAATGGAACTGTGGTTGCCGGAATTGCGAGGACGCCCGTAAGGGGAAAATCCCGCCCTCCGGCCAATCCTCTTTGGCAGTTTCCCCGGATGGCCTGAACTGGAGCATCCTGAACGCCTCGCCCGATATACGCCAGCAAATGCTGGACACCCCCAAAATGCACCCGCGCGCACTGCGCGACACGCCTGTGACCTCTGTCCTGCTGACCAACGGGGACATCGACCATATCGCCGGGCTGCTCAGCCTGCGTGAACAGACCCCGTTTACCCTGTTTGCCACGGGCGATATTCTGGATGTTCTGTCCGACAACCGGATATTCGATGCGGTCAATCGCGAGAAAGTGGGCCGTCGACAGATTGCCCTCGGCGATGAATTCAAGCTTCAGGAAGGGTTGCGGGCGCAGCTCTTTGCGGTTCCTGGCAAGGTGCCCCTGTTCATGGAGGGCGACAGCGTCCAGACCGATCTGCTGGGCGAACAGACCGTCGGCGTCCGGCTGACCACCGCAGACAAGACCGCCTATTACGTCCCTGGCTGCGCGCAGGTGACCGACGATCTGCTTGCCCGGATTGCAGATGCCGACCAGCTGTTTTTTGACGGCACGCTTTGGGACGATGATGAGATGATCCGCACCGGAACCGGCGTGAAAACCGGGCAGCGCATGGGGCATATCTCGATCAGCGGACCCGAGGGATCGATCGCGCGGCTGAAAGACATCCGCGCGGCCAAAACCTTTATCCACATCAACAACACCAACCCTGTTTTGCAACCTGACAGCTCTGAGCGCGCCTTTGTGGAAACCGCAGGCTGGACCATCGCCTATGACGGGCAGGAGATCTCGATATGAGCCGCGACACCCTTGAGGCCCGCCTGCGCCAGATCGGGGCGGAGCGCTATCACGACAAACACCCGTTTCATCACCGGCTGCACAGTGGTCAGTGCACCCCCGATCAGGTGCGCGCTTGGGTGATCAATCGCTGGGCCTACCAAGCGGCGATCCCGATGAAGGATGCCGCCTTTATGTCGCGCTGCACCGATCCCGATATCCGGCGTGAGTGGCGATCCCGCATAGAAGACCACGATGGCGGCGTGACCGAGGGCGGTGGCATCCGGCGCTGGCTGAAACTGGCCGAGGCCGTGGGGCTGGACCCCGACTATGTCGCCTCGGGCCGCGGTATCCTTCCAGCGACCCAATTCGCCGTCGACGCCTATGTGCACTACGTGCGTGAAAGGCCCCTGCTGCAGGCGGTCGCGTCTTCTCTGACCGAGTTGTTTGCCCCGAAAATCCACGAACAGCGGATAGAGGGCTTGTTGCAGCATTACGATTTTGCCAATCCTGACAGCCTGTCCTATTTCCAAAAACGCCTGACCCAAGCGCCTAAGGACGTGGCATTCGGCCTGAACTGGGTTCTGGACCATGCCGACACAGCGGAGAAAGAGGACATGGCATGCGAAGCGCTGATCTTCAAAACCAACGTGCTGTGGGCGCAGTTGGATGCGCTCTGGTCGGGATATGTGGAGCCGGGTCTGATCCCGCCCGGTGCGTGGAAACCGGGGGAGGGCCTGCTATGACGCTTGAGCTGCACCAGACCGACCGTCCCTATCTGCCGCGCGGTGTGCGGGTTCAGCGTGACGCGGTGCGCGACCGCATGGTCCTGCAGGCTCCGGAAAAGGTGATCGAGCTGGACGATATCGGCGTTGCCATCCTGTCACGGGTCGATGGCCAGACCTCGTTTGGCCAGATCGTCACTGATCTTGCCACTACGTACGGCGCACCCGCCGATCAGGTCGAAACCGATGTTCAACGGTTTCTGCAGGCCCTGCGCAGCCGTCTCTATGTGTTGGTGCAGACATGACCGCCCCGCCGCCCATCGCGCTGTTGGCAGAACTCACCCACCGCTGCCCACTCAGCTGCCCCTATTGCAGCAACCCGGTCGAGCTTGAGCGCAAAGAGACCGAGCTGGACACCCAGACCTGGGTGGATGTGTTCCAACAGGCCTTCGATCTCGGCGTTCTGCAACTGCACCTGTCTGGGGGCGAGCCCGCGTCACGCCGCGATCTTGAAGAACTCACAGCCCAGGCCGCCCGCATCGGGCTCTACACCAATCTGATCACGTCTGGCATTGGACTGACGCCCAAGCGGTTGGATCGGCTTGAGGCGGCCGGGCTGGACCATATTCAATTGTCCCTTCAAGGCACCAACCAAGAGTTGGCGGACCGGATTGGCGGCTATCGCGGAGGCTTTGAGCGCAAAATGGCCATCGCCAAAGAGATCGGTGCGCGCGGCATCCCGCTAACACTGAATGCGGTCATGCACCGACAGAATCTGGATGATCTGGACCGCACCATCGAAATGGCGGTTGAGCTTGGCGCCCGGCGGCTTGAAGTTGCGTGTGTCCAATTTCACGGCTGGGCTCTGTCCAACCGCGCCGCCTTGCTGCCGACACGAGAACAAACACAGGCTGTTAAGGAAACCGTCGCCGAGGCCAGTCGCCGGCTAAGAGGGGTTCTTGCCTTTGATTTCGTACCGCCGGATTACTACTCGGACTATCCCAAGGCCTGTATGGGCGGCTGGGGATCGACCGGTTTGAATGTCACACCAAATGGAACCGTTTTACCTTGCCATGCCGCACAAACGATCACCCATCTGAAGTTTGCAAACGTGCGGGATGAACATTTGTCCGATATTTGGTACAACAGCACCGCCTTTAATGCGTACCGAGGCACTGACTGGATGCCCGAGCCCTGTCAGAGTTGTGACCGTAAGGAAATAGACTTCGGAGGCTGCCGGTGTCAGGCCATGGCTTTGGCCCATGATGCCGAAGCAACAGACCCCGTGTGCAAAAAGTCGCCTGTACATGATCGAGTCCGAGAAGTACTGAACGCATTGCCCGGAACCACTGACCAGGATTTTATCTACCGCAAGTAACCGATCGCCGTATGGCGGCACCCACCAGACCAGATCAGCCGGTCTGGTATAGGTTCGAGCAATAGCCAAACACCTCGCGGTTCTCAGTATTGAGTCAGCCCTATACGATCCTCGTATGCGGCGATTCCTGTTTGTTCTTCTAATTGCTTCTGTTCTGATGCCCGCTTTCGGTCTCAATGCCGAACCGATGAAACGGTCGGAGCTATCCGCTTTGGTGATACCACCTTACAAGCTGGGTCAACCAGTGAACGACAAAGGTGTTTATACAATCGTCAATACAGCGGGTGTGGATGCGGGGTACATCTTTGAGACCTTTCCGCTGGCTCCGATTCCAGGCTTTTCCGGCGCGCCGATCAATATGTTGGTGACGTTGGACTTGGAAACGAACATCCTGGATGTGCGCCTGCTTGATCATAGCGAACCAATTTTCAAATCGGGTCTCGGAGAAGCGGCATTCCACAAGTATTTCGAACAATATAAGGGCCGTTCGATTACCACTCCAATGGTTGTCGGGGCGCCGTTTGACGATCAAGGGACAGCGCCGGGGCAAGTGAAGCTCCACGGGATTGCACGGGCTACAGCCTCGGTTCGGATTGCCCATGAAAGCCTTATGGGTGCGGCGATGTCAGTGGCGCGGGAAAAGATGCAGGGTGTTCGCCTGGGACCGCCCCCAGTTGCCGTTGAAACCGACGACGTGTTGAGTTGGGCTCAATTGGTGGAGCAAGGGATTGTCCAGCGATTCCAAGTAACAAATGGACAATTGCAAGAGGCATTTGCGGGAACGATCTGGGCCGAGAACGATAGCCAGGCAGAGGCAGCGCTTGATGCCTTGTTTATTGATCTCTGGATCGTCGATATCAGTCCACCCGCCATAGCAAGGGCAGCTTTGTCCCAGATCACGCAGTCTGAATTGGCACGGCTCTCTGAACTATTCGAAAACGATGAACTTCTACTTGTCATCGAAGCAGGACGCCACGGGTTGGTCGGCGACGGGTTTGTACCTAGCGGTGCGCCCGATCTGTTGAAAATGTCTCAAGGTGGGTTTCCTGTCTCAGTGAAAGACGCCGATATCACGCTTGTTCCCCATGCGGACGCACCGGCTGGAAAGGGGATGATCCTGCGTGTCGACCGGAGGTTGGGTTTCGATCCGACCGAAGATTGGAAGCTCGAGTTGCTGGCGATCCGCGAGAGCCGGTCGATCATGCCTCAAATCGGTGAGGCTGCGTTTTCCGTCACCCACAAGACCCCGGAACGGTTCTTTGAAAGACCCGAGATAGTTCGTCCCACTCCGCCCTGGTTAGAAGCACTAATTGCCCGCAAAGAGGACCTTATTGGTCTAAGCCTGATCTTCGTTGGGTTGATCGCAGTCTTGGCCTTGAAGCAAAACCGTTTGGCAGGGCTGCGAACCTTTACACCGATCCGGTTAATGGTGCTGGCGGGAATGACCGGATTTGTCGGTTGGTGGGGACAAGGGCAACTATCCATTGTCACACCTTTGGCGGTGATACGGGCGGCCGTCGACGAAGGGTCTTTTGCGTTTCTGCTGTACGACCCATTTTCGCTGCTGGTCTGGATTGCTGCCATTGGTGGCTTTGTCTGGTGGGGAAGGGGGTTGTTTTGTGGCTGGCTCTGTCCGTTTGGGGCTCTTCAGGACACGCGCCATCTCAGCGGCAGGGACCTTTGCATGCCTCCAGCGCTCAATTCTACGACGCTCTTCGATGCTCAGTTGCGTGTATACGGATCCCATGCAAATATCCGTTTTGATACAGAATTTGCACTTCGTTTGTGAATCCACCCTTGTGATTTAACTGTTGCAACCAAGTAGAAATGTCACTGGGTCTGCAAAGTAGAAATGTCCCAGTTGCCGCGGAACGGTAGTGCAGCCTGACAGGGTGGAGACCTCAAACATCGGAGCCCTGG
>NZ_JBQFQF010000025.1:0-10160 GCF_056536745.1 Ruegeria sp. CJ2 | reverse complement strand
GCCTCCCAGACCTTGGAACGTGGGGCCGCAATGACGCGGCTGTCATGTAACTCCATCTCACTCCCTCCAAAAATTTTCGTTAAGCTACGCCGTGATCCATGCGGTGCCTATGAGACCTTGGGAGTAGTCAACGAAGTTCCGGCGGGGTGTGGGTCAGCCCGTAATCCTCAAAGATTTTTGCGATGCGGCCGTCCTGAAGCGCCGCATAGATCGCATCATCGACCGCATAACTGAGGCCGCGATAGGCAAAATGCACAGCCACACCGCTGGTCCAGGTGCTGACGGCAAAACCCGGCAGCGGCGGGGTGTGAATATCCAGATCAGGGGTCAGCCCGGCCTCAAGCTGGGCGCGCGGGCCCATTGCGGCCATCGTTTCGCCTGCGGCCAGGGCCTCCATCGCTTGATCTGCGGTTGGGAACCGGCTGACATTCCGCGACAGTTGCCCGCCTGGAAAAGACGACAGGTAGAAATCTGCAATCGAATCGTTTTCGACCGCGACGGTGTCAAAGCGGAAATAAGCCGGAACCGGAGGGTCTTCGGGATAGGCATCGCGGCGAAAGGCGATGGCGATTTCCTCGTCATGATACTGGCCGGTGAACACCACTTGTTCGACCCGGCAGGCAAAGTCGCTGTCATAGGGAATGTGCAGCATGACATTGGCCACGCGCCCGTTGATCAGCGGGCCTTTCCATATCCAGTTGCGCAGGTCGGCCTCAAGGTTTTCCCCCGCCGCAACCAGATTGAACCGAGGCTCGACCCCCAGATCCTGCGCGATCAGCTTGCCGATTTCGATATCGACGCCCTGTATCTTGCCATCCCTCTCGAAGGACCACGGCGCGAAATCTTCATAGGCGGCGAATTCGATATAGCCGCGCTCGATAATGGTGTCGAGGTCAGCCCCCACGATATCTCGGCTGGCATTCTGAGGTTTGGGTTGAGGCACATGATCTTCACACCTGGCCAGAGCCGACCCGGTGGACAGGGCGGCGACCAACAGGGAGAAAATGAAATGGCGTCCGATCATGTGCCCCAATCTGCCGTTCTATTGCGCGGCAGACAATCCGATAGTCAGCTGTTCGGCCGCTTGTTCGAAATCCGGGGTATCGCCCGAGATCAGCACCGCAGCGCGCAGGGCTACCGAGTCAGCCACAGGCGCGCCCGAGCCGGTTTCAATGGTGCCCGCGATCTCGGTCAGTTCGGATTGCAGGGCGGCTGGGTCCCCATCCGCGCCCTCGGCCATGGCCGCAAGCTGGTCGCGGATTTCCTTCAACCGGTCCGAATGATCGTCCAACGCGCCGTCATCAGGGCGGGTTTCGATATAGGTGCGGATGGCCCAAGCTGCCTTTTGACCCAGCAGATCACCAAAGGCAGGCATCTTGGTGATTCCGTTCTGGGTATAACCCTCGCGGAAGCGTTCAATATACCATTCGTCGCCGTATTCTTCGGCCTCAAGATAGCGCAGGTCGGGGGCCAGGCCGCCAGACACGACGCCCAGACCGTGGCAGCGCGCGCAGTTCTGGTTATAGCCGGAATCGCCGATTTCGATTGCAGCCTGCCAGACCTCTTCGCCCTGATCGCGATAGGGGTTTTCGGTCAACCAGTCCTCGCTTACATCGGGCAGGGCATCCGTATTCACCGGCTGGGGCGCGACATCGCCATGTGCCAGCGCCATTCCCGCTGTTACCGATGCCGCAAGCGCCGCGCTGTAAAAACCAGAACGCATCTCATCCTCCTATTGATGCTTTTCCCGGTCATAGCGCAGGCCAAATCATCGCGACATTCGACCTTGGTTGCAGATGGGCCAAATCTGCGACTAAGGTCCAATGGCTTTCCCATTTTCGAGCAGCTTTTTATTTTAGGGCCGGGGAGGAGGCGCAGACATGTTCAGATTTTCTTTTGTCCTTGCGGCCTTGGCGCTGACATCCGTCGCTGCGCGGGCCGAGGTCGCGATTTCAGTGACCTACCTGCAGCAAGAAGTTGAGCGCCCTCCGGTCCTGTCAAACCTCGACCCGATTCCCGAAGATCTGGGCGTGGCGGGGGCCGAGCTGGGCCTGGCCGACAACCTGACCACGGCCAAGTTTCTGGGTCACAAATATGATCTGACGGTGACCACGGTCCCCGAGGGCGGAGACTGGGCGCAAGCCGCGCGGCAGGCTTTGGCCAACAGCCCGTTCGTCATTCTGGACGCACCCGCGCAAGCGCAGCTTGAGGTCGCTGATCTGCCCGAAGCGGCGGGTGCGGTGCTGTTTAACGCCTCGGCCCCAGACCTGTCGCTGCGCGAGGCCGAGTGCCGCGCCAACCTGTTGCACACGCTTCCATCCGACGTGATGCGCACCGACGCTCTGGCGCAGTTCCTCGTCAAACGCCGGTGGGATGAGATCGTCCTGATCTCGGGCGAGCATCCGTGGGATCAGGCCTTTGCCGCGGCGCTGAAACACTCGCTGCAAAAATTCCGGCTGGAGCTGCAAGCGGAAAAGACATGGGTGTTTGATGCCGATCTGCGGCGCAACGCAGCGCAAGAGGTGCCGCTGTTTACTCAGGAGTTCGGCGACTATGACGTGCTGCTTGTCGCTGATGAGCTGGACGATTTCGGCCGCTACATCCCCTATAACACGTGGGAGCCGCGCCCGGTTGCCGGGTCAGAGGGGTTGCAGCCCGTCACTTGGTCGCGCGTGGTCGAACAATGGGGCGCCGTGCAGATGCAGAACCGTTTTGCAGATCAGGCAGGGCGGGCGATGCGCCCCAAGGACTATGCTGCATGGGCGGCTTACCGGGTCTTGGGTGAGGCGGTGACGCGGACGCAATCGGGCGATCCGGCAGTTCTTCGGGACTATATATTGTCGGATGATTTTGAACTGGCGGGCTTCAAAGGTCGCGCGATGAACTTCCGGGCCTGGAACGGCCAGTTGCGGCAGCCAATCCCTCTGGTCACGGATCGCGCCGTGGTTGCGATGGCCCCGCTGGAAGGGTTCCTGCATCAACGCACCGAACTGGATACGCTGGGCATTGATGAAGCCGAAAGCCAGTGTCAGGCATTTAAGGAGTAACAGCGATGAGACTAGCAGCACTTCTGGCAGCAACCGCGCTCTGCGCTCCGGCCACTGCGGATGAGATCTGGATCAGCAATGAAAAGGACGACACGCTCAGCGTGATCGACATAGAAACGCTTGAGGTGATCCGCACCATTGAAACCGGAGAACGCCCGCGCGGGATCACGTTCTCCAAGGACTACTCGGTTCTTTATATCTGCGCGTCCGACAGTGACTCGGTTCAGGTAATGGACCCGGAAACCGGCGAGGTTTTGCACGATTTGCCCTCGGGCGAGGACCCGGAGCAATTTGTGCTGCATCCCAATGACAAGCATCTCTATATCGCCAACGAGGATGACGCGATCACTACGGTGGTCGATACGGAATCGCGCACGGTGATTGCGCAGATCGACGTGGGGATCGAACCCGAAGGCATGGCGGTGTCGCCCGATGGCAAGATCGCCATCACTACGTCCGAGACCACCAATATGGCCCATTGGATCGACACGGAAACGCAGGACCTGTTCGCCAACACTCTGGTCGATTCCCGCCCGCGTCATGCGGAATTCGTTAAGGACGGGACCGAGCTGTGGGTCAGTTCGGAAATCGGCGGAACCATCACCGTGTTCGACGTCGAGACCCAGACCGAAAAGGCCAAGATCCAGTTTGAGGTCGAAGGCGTCCACCCCGACCGGGTGCAACCCGTGGGGTTTGAGTTGTCCAATGGCGATGAAACCGCCTTTGTCGCGCTGGGGCCGTCGAACCATGTAGCGGCGGTGAATGCCGAAACTTATGAGGTTGAGGATTACATCCTCGTGGGCCGCCGCGTCTGGCACATGGATTTCAACGCCGACAAGTCGCTTTTGTTCACCACCAACGGCGTATCCGGCGATGTGACCGTGATCGACGTGGCCAAGCGCGAACCGATCAAGACGATCAAGGTTGGGCGTTTCCCCTGGGGCGCGGCCTTCCGTCCAACCAACTGATAAGATTGAGGAGACTTAAGAGATGAAGCAACTGATATGCGTGGCCGCGATGATCGCTATGGCTTTGCCCGCCGCAGCTTTGGCCGACGATGATGACGATGGCTTTGGTCTGGCAGGGATTTTGTCGGCCAAGAACAAGGAAGACCTACCTCCGATCACGCTCTCTGCTGGTGTGCCTTTGGCCGAGGCCCCATGGGAACTGAAATCCGGCACCTACTATGAGTTCGAAATTCAGGGCGACGGCAGTCAGGAACTGGCTTTGGTCGGGCCGGAATTCTTCCGTGCGATCTGGGTGGATGAGATCGTGGTTGAAGGGTTGGAAATCCGGCCTCTGGGTGTCGACTCCGTTGAGTTTGACGAGGCGGGCGAGATGGAAATAGGCTTTGTCGCGATCAAGCCGGGCAGCTATTATTTGAAAGTGCCGGGCAGCACCGGCGAAACGCAGCGGCTGGAGATTACCATTAAGTGACAGGGCTTTCGGTCCGCAATATCAGTTACGCCTATGGCGACAAACGCGCCCTTGATGACGTGAGCTTTCATGTCCCTCAGGGCGCGTTTTGCGCGTTGCTAGGGCCCAATGGTGCGGGGAAATCGACGTTGTTTTCCCTGCTGACCCGCCTGTTCACCACCGCGCAGGGGGTGATTGAGGTGGCGGGGTTCGATATCTCGAAACAGCCCCGTCAGGCCTTGGCGCAGATCGGAGTTGTGTTCCAGCAGCCGACATTGGATCTGGACCTGACGGTTCATCGCAACCTCAGCTATTTTGCCGCCTTGCATGGCCTGTCAGGTCGCGCCGCCGAGACCCGCATCGCCGCCGCGTTGGAGCGTTTGGACATGGCCGAACGCGCAGGCGAACGCACCCGCGATCTGAATGGCGGCCATCGCAGACGGTTGGAGATCGCGCGCTGTCTGATACACGCGCCCTCGGTCCTGTTGCTGGACGAACCGACGGTGGGGCTGGACGCCGCCGCGCGCAGCGCTATTACCAAACATGTGCATGATCTGTCGGCTCAGGATGGGCTGACCGTGTTATGGGCGACCCATCTGACCGATGAGATCACCCCCGACGATCAGCTTGCCATCCTGCATCGGGGCAAGATGCTGACACAAGGCACCTGCCGCGACATCACGGGCGACCAGCCCTTGCAGCAGGTGTTTCTGTCGATGACCGGAGCCTCCGCATGACCGGCGCGCGAATCGCCCTGCGCGCAATCCTGATCCGCGAGGCACTGCGCTTTGTCCGCCAGCGCAGCCGGTTCATCGCGGCATTGGTACGCCCGTTGGTCTGGTTGATCGTCTTTGCCGCCGGTTTCCGTGCGGCTCTGGGCCTGTCGATCACGCCGCCATATCAGACCTACATCACCTATGAAATCTACATCGTGCCCGGTCTGTGCGGTATGATCATGTTGTTTAACGGCATGCAAAGCTCTCTCTCGCTGGTATATGATCGCGAGATGGGGTCGATGCGGTTGCTGCTGACCAGCCCCCTGCCGCGATGGTGGCTGTTGTTCTGCCGCCTGCTGGCCAGTACCACGATCTCGATCCTGCAGGTCTATACATTTCTGGCGGTGGCGGCGATCTACGGCATTGATATGCCGTGGTTCGGATACCTGTGCGTCTTTCCCGCGCTGATCATTGCCGGGCTGATGTTGGGGGCGCTGGGTCTGGCGCTGTCCTCGGCCATCAAGCAGCTTGAGAATTTCGCGGGCGTGATGAACTTTGTCATCTTCCCGATGTTCTTTTTGTCCTCAGCCCTTTACCCGCTGTGGAAGATGGCCGAAAGCTCAGCCCTGTTGCGTGATATCTGCGCGCTCAACCCCTTTACCCACGCGGTCGAGCTGATCCGCTTTGCGCTTTATGGTGAGTTCAACGGCGGGGCCCTCGGCTGGACCATCCTTGCCGGTCTGGTATTTTTAGGACTTGCGCTATGGGGGTATGATCCTGCCCGCGGGATCAAACGCCCCGTTCGCTGAGCGGCCTACGACCATAGCAGAGGTGAAATGTGCCCCCAAATGCGCTAAGATGGCCGCCAAACGGAGGCTTCTTTCATGATCCGTATCGCACTTACTTTGCTGATGCTTGGCACGGCTGCCTCGGCCCAGACGGTCGAGGATGAGTTCGGCACACTCAACCCGCAGGACACGGGCTTTGGCCGTGTCATGAGCAATATCGACAACGGCGTCACCGACATGACGACCTGCGCGACCGGCTATTACATCACCAAATCCGGCCGCCATGAGATGGCGCGCAAGCTGTTCGAAAGCTGTGCCAATGCCGGGTATACCGGTGCGATGACATGGATGGGGCAGTTGGACAATAACGGGCTGGGCGGTGACTATGATCCCGATGCCGCTGCCGCATGGGACAAGCGCGCCGCTGATCAGGGCGATCCGGTCGGCAAGTTCAATTACGGCCTGAACCTGCTGCGCGGTCACGGTGTGGCACAAGACCCCGAGCTGGGCCGCGCTTATGTCGATGAAGCCGCAAGCGATGGCCTGAAGATCGCCAAACGTCTGCAAGAGTCTGGCTATGATCCGAATGAGGTCACGCCGGATGCAGATGAGTGGAAATACGCGCCCTTGTTCTGAGTTTGGTGAGGTGTCGTAGTCGGGCACTTGAAAAGGCGCGGGCGCCCGATGGTGCAGGATTTTCCAAATCGCAACCAACCTCTGATCAGTCGATCACGACCTGCGTTAACCAGTGGCTTTCGGGATCGGCCTCGTGGATGTCTACCTCGGATACGGGCCTTAGATCTCCGTCTTCGGGTGGAGCCGACAGGATCCCCATATCCATTTCGTGCAACTGCCCGATCAGACGGTCGCCATCGCGCTGCAGGCGGTAGTAGACCCCGTTCCACATATCAATGCCGTATTCGGTGGCACCCTTGTGGATAAACAGCAGGTCGTATTCCAGATCGGTCAGATCGTCGTCGGAGACCTCGCGCCGTAAGGCATAAGGATATGGGACATGGCACCAGTGTTTGTCTGGCCCTTCAAGACAGCGAAACGGACGCATGGACAGGAAATGATCTGCGAATGGGCCTGCACTCAGGTCGATCTGATAGGCTGTGGCGTCACCCCTGGGTTCGAAAGTCACGTTTCCGATCAACATCTTGTTGCCTTCTCCGTCGATCAGAGAAATGGCCTTTTGCCCCGACAGCGGATCGGCCAGCGCAAGCTGCGTGCAGATCAAGACCGCAGGGATAAACCAAGTGAAATGCCGCCGCATCATTGCCTCGCGCATCAAAAGAGATGGCTCAACTTAGTTGAAATCGGTCGGTTGCGCCCTACGACCAATGTGCAATTCCAACACCGGTGCCTGCCTGCGAATAATACTCTCGCCAACAATCCCGACGCGTCGGAGATTCGGCGTGGAGGAAAGACATAAGTCTAGGGAGGATACCGATGAACCGGTTTATCATGGCCGCCGCTGCGAGCATTGTCGCAACCGGCGCAGCCTATGCAGAAGTTACCGAAGACGATCTGGCCAATGACCAAACGATCACCACTCAGGTCGTGACCAATGGGATGGGTCGGCATTTGCAGCGCTACAGCCCGCTGGACATGCTGAACAAGGACAACGTCAAGAACCTGCTTCCGGCCTGGGCCTTCAGTCTTGGCGGAGAGAAGCAGCGCGGGCAGGAAACCCAGCCGCTGATCTATGACGGGATGATGTATATCACCGGATCGTATTCGCGCCTCTATGCGATTGATCTGGAGACCGGCAAAGAGGTCTGGCAATACGATGCGCGCCTGCCCGAAGGCATTCTGCCCTGCTGTGACGTGGTCAACCGGGGCGCTGCCATCTACGGCGACAAGGTCATTTTCGGCACGCTGGACGCGCGGATCGTGGCGCTGAACAAGGACACGGGCGATGTGGTCTGGCGTGACAAGATTGCCGACTACAAGGCGGGTTATTCCTACACGGCGGCCCCGCTGATCGTTGATGGCCTGGTCATCACCGGCAACTCGGGCGGTGAGTTCGGCATCGTCGGCGCGGTTCAGGCACGGGACGTCAACACCGGCGATCTGGTCTGGGAACGCCCTGTTATCGAAGGCCACATGGGTACGCTGAACGGCGAAGAAAGCACCATGACAGGTGAGCTGAACGCAACCTGGCCCGGAGACATGTGGAAAACCGGCGGCGGCGCGACCTGGCTGGGCGGTTCTTACGATGCTGACACCGATACGCTGGTCTTCGGCGCGGGCAACCCGGCCCCGTGGAATAGCTGGCTGCGCGATGCGGGCACCCCCACCGAAGGCAACAAGGGCGACAACCTCTATGCCGCCAGCCGCATCGGGATCGACCCCAAAACTGGCGACATCAAGTGGCACTTCCAGACCACGCCGCGCGAAGGCTGGGATTATGACGGTGTAAACGAAGTCGTCGCCTATACCGACCGCGAGGGCAATCAGCGCTATGCAACCGCCGACCGCAACGGGTACTTCTATGTGCTGAACCGTGAAGATGGCGGGTTCGTATCTGCCACGCCCTTCGTCAAGGACATCACATGGGCCGACGGTATTGATGAGACCGGACGTCCGATCTTTGTCGAAGACAACCGTCCCGGTGATCCGGCGGCCGCCGCAGATGGCAACAAGGGTGAGGTCATCTTTGCCTCGCCGTCCTTCTTGGGTGGCAAGAACTGGATGCCAATGTCGTTCTCGCAGAACACCGGCAATTTCTATGTGCCTTCGAACGAATGGGGCATGGATATCTGGAATGAGCCCATCACCTACAAGAAAGGTGCCGCCTATCTGGGCGCGGGCTTTACCATCAAGCCGAACTACGAAGATCACATCGGCTCGCTCAAAGCCATCGACCCCGATACCGGTGAGTGGAAGTGGGAATACAAGAACGACGCTCCGCTGTGGTCGGGCGTGATGACCACGGCTGGTGGGTTGGTCTTCTTCGGCACCCCCGAAGGCGAGTTCATCGCGCTGGATGACGAAACCGGTGAGAAACTGTGGTCGTTCCAGACCGGTTCCGGCATTGTCGGTCAGCCTGTGACCTGGGAGCAGGATGGCGAGCAGTATGTCTCGATCATCTCCGGTTGGGGCGGCGCGGTTCCGCTATGGGGCGGTGAAGTGGCCAAGAAGGTCAACTACCTGAACCAGGGCGGTACCTTGTGGACCTTCCGCCTGCCGAAAGAACTGGCCGCGGCGAACTGATTATTGCCTGACCGAACAACAATCACGCGCGCCTAAAACGGGCGCGCGTCTTTCGTTTTGTGACGCGCTGTCCATGCGGCCAAAATACCGGGCGCATTAGCCGGTTCTGTTGCAAAGTTTTGACCATTTGAGCTTGGCAGGTTAGGCGATGACTGGCCAACCGTATTATCAGTTGAAAGCCAGCTCACGATCTCCTTCAAAGGCGCTCAATATCCGAAGGATGTTATTCTCTTTTCGGTGTTTTACTATGTCCGATTCGGTGTGTCTTACCGGGGTCTGGAAGAAATCATGGCCGCGCGCGGTGTTTCAGTGAATTACACCACTCTAAACCGATGGGTAACGTGGTTTTCTGGTGCAATCGCTGAGGCAGCACGTCGCCGCAAAGGGCCATGTGATCGTTCGTGGAGAATGGACGAAACTTACATCAAAGTTAAAGGCGCTTGGGTCTACCTCTATCGAGCCGTCGACAAGCACGGCAAGACCCTTGATTTAATGCTTTCACAGCGTCGCAACAAACCAGCCGCCACCAAATTCTTCGCCGGTATGTTGGGGATCGATGGATTGCCGAGGAAGGTTGTGATCGACAAGAGCGGCGCCAACACCGCCGGCAAAAAGGCCATAAACAAAATGCTCAAAGGCTTTGGCTGCCCGATCCAAATTGAGATGGTGAGGCGGAAATACCTTAATATCATCGTCGAACAGGATCACCGTTTTAGGGAAGTGTCGCGAAATTTGGGTCTGGATTGACGGGCGTGTAGATTTCGATTTTTGGTGTCCGCGTATTGCTTTCCAACAGGTTTCAGCATGATTTCGTTAAAGGGCTGTCACTTCCCCAAGGATGCAGTTTTGTACGCTGTTTACTTCTGAGCAGCCTCATCTGACTGGTCCAAATTGATTGTTAGTGCATCGTCGGCCTGTAATCCATTGGGATGATGGTTTCAGGTGCTGGCGGGCGATAGCCCAGTGCACTGTGG
>NZ_JBQFQF010000024.1:0-10870 GCF_056536745.1 Ruegeria sp. CJ2 | reverse complement strand
AACCTGCCGTAACTTCGAGACAATCTCTTCGGGCTTCGGTCTCTTGTTTGCCATTCGTGGTCCTCCGTTTCCTAAACATAACGGTGGACCAGTTCAGTTGGGGAGGCTCAGTTTCTGCTTAAGCCCTACCCATTTCCTCGTCTGTCTGGGAGATATTCACGCACGATCCTCCCCAAACCTTTCTTAATAGTTTCTCGCTGTTTGAGCCTTTTTGGCCCAACTATTCGCGTATTCACTCAAAGATTCTGATCGTTTGTCATGCAGGGACATCAACTCGCAAGCCGCCCACATGGCGATACAATGTTCCGTATCCGTCTTGGCCAGTCGATAGGCATTCGCCGTCACTGTGCTTGGAGTCGCGGGATCGCGCGGCATCCGTCAGACCCTCCACATTTTTGGCGTGACTAATTTCGCCAATCAACGACCGACCTCAGCGAGAACTCCGAACGAAATGCCCGTCACAATTGCGGTGAGTGGAACCGTCACGTTTTTCCGTTTCCCTGATATTGTTCGGATCCAGGCTCGCATCACCAGAACCAGGCTTGGCACGCTTCCCCCGAAAAATCTGCGGGCACACTTAGTTTCTCAGGGATTAACCTGGCAAATAGAGCAAGGGGGCTTCTGTTTCCGTTTCCAACTCCTCGAGATATTGCCGTCCTGATGCTCCGCGCTCGATGAGTATCGATGCAAGTGATGCCTGACTTTCTGCCTGAATTGCAGACTGCCGCAGCCCTCCAACCAAGACTTGAGCTGCTGCTAGGGCCATATTTCGCATATCGCTCATCATTTCGACGTTCTCGGCGGATCGGGCACAAAGCCGTGCCAGGCGGTCAGCTGACAACGGCGCACTGAGTTGAGCAAATCGCTCGGCTTGTTTTCTGGCAATTTCACCAGCTACAGCCAGTTCATCTATGTGGAACAAAGCTTTAAAGCTTGCGTCGGAGCACAGCCTTATTGCTGCGGCCAGTGACCATAGCAAGTCCAAGTCTTCGACAGTCATGTCCTCGTGGTTCTCGGATAAGCGTGAAAAATGAGGCTGTAGCCGAGAAGCTGAACGTGAAAGGGAAATCTGAAGCTCTTCAGCGACTCGGCTCGCATCTCGCCGGGCATGGAGCGTATCGACGGCTTCCAAGTCGGCCGCAATAACCGCAAAAATTCCCTGTATGTCGTCACTTCGCCGTTCCGCAGTGGCTAGGTCTATCCGTTCCTTCAGATCAACCAGATGCGCCTCAATGCCCTTAAGTCTGTGTAGCATCATTGCAAAGCCGGCAACCGAAACGCCCAGGCCCAAGCCAGAGACTGCCAGCGTGCCGATCTGAAGGTTCTGCATCAGACCCAACGAAGTTTGGATATTGGCGAGCCGAGACTTGATCTGCTCATTCTGAACCGCTGTGAGCACACCTAACGGGTTAAAGCCCTGCGATATGGTTGAGCTGACACCTTGAAGAGCGCTCCCAAGTATCTTTTCAAATGCACTGGTCGGCTGTACATGAGCCAAAACTTGGCCGGTTAATCTATCTTTTATCAGGGCTCCCACAACTTTGGCTTGGCCGCCAGAAACTTGAGAGACAAATTTCTCAGGAATTTCGTAGAGAAGAGTATTCATTGTAGGTCCATGCTGTTGGCTGCCGCATTAATGGCCAGCGCTTGAATGTCTTCGAGAATTGTGCGTTGGTCCACAGGTGCGCCCAAGCCAAAAACTATCTCACCTGCGTGCGTGTGTGCACGAGCACGTAGTGACTCCCTCCAATTCTCAACCGCGGTATCGAAAAGACTTCGACTTATTAGTGCGGTCGCGCCAAGCGCCACCGCGCCGACAGTGAAAAGAGGCCAACTGACATAAGAAACACCTACAATAGCCAAGACACTGGAAGAAACTGTAGCAAATGAAACAACCGTTGGGATGGCGGCGATTGATGCCGCAGCCAAGCCCGCGCTCGCGAGAGCGGGTGCAATTGCTGCCAATCGGTCGTTTAGATCGGGGTCGCGCGTAAACTCAAGAGCAAGTTTTTCCTTTAGGTCACTCAATGCATCTTCGGTGTGGGCGAGAGCTTTTTGGGCCTGCTCCTCCGCCCAAGTGCTACAGATCTCAGAAATTTCGTCACGGATCTGAAATTCGGACCATGCAAGATCAGTCGTGCCAGCTTCGTCGATCTTCGCGTCGATGGTTTTGAGCAGTTCAGGGAAGGCCGTTTCCGCCTGAAGCGTGATCTCTTCCAGCTGCGAGTCACGCCAATTTAGAAAATCCACTCGGGTGAAAAGATCGCTGCCTGTCATTGGGTGCTCAAATCAAATTGACGTTCGGTCCAAGGATGAAGCACTTTCGAAGATCCTTGAAGCCTCTTAATGTTGTTTTTCTGCTGGCCTGCTCAACAATCCTAAGTTTCCGCCACGGTTTCAACTTTTTTGGTGGACCAGAGCTCAGGTGGGAGCACTGAGAAGAGTTTAATCCACTTCAGTTTCTGAAGAAAACATCCATTTTAGATGCATGAAGGCGAGCGCAGAAATCCCTCGGAGATCTTATTGCTATTCCAACGGTTTTGGTGTTCAGTATCACAATGAAACTCAAACAATTTGAAATTTTTCAAATACTTGAGCCAATTACAACTAAGAAATTTGGGGGACCAAGTGCTCAACAAGCTGTCTGACATTTTTCGTTCTGACGAGTTCATTCCAGCTTCCGCGGTTTTCCCTGATATCGACAAGGAACGTCTAGCGAGTGATCTGGACTTGAAGGGAGAAGGTCGCGAGAGAGGCGAAGTCAATCAGCCGGAAACATCTTCGAAATCCCTGGATCATATCGAGTTGAAAGCTGTCGCCCGAGTTGAAGAACTTCGGCGACGTGGGTTGGATAACTATGAAACCAACCGACGTGTTTATTCAGAGCGCTTAAACCTAGCAGTTTCCGCGCGCATGCAGGTCGAAACCGAAGCCAATGATTCCAAGGCGCGCTTTAAGGAAGAAGTGACCAAGTGGAACGCCATGATGGTCACGCCTCGTGAGCGTGTGCAGGAAGCGTTCGCCTGGAGAAAGGACTTTCGCGAGAAAAATGGTCTGGCACGGCCAGCCAAAGAGGTAACCGGTTGGCCAAAGCTTATCGCGATCTCTCTCATTCTAATTTTGGGGGAGTCACTCATGAACGCGTACCTTTTCTCCCAGAAGAACCCGCTCGGATACATGGGGGGATGGCTTGCGGCCGTTATGGTTTCGCTCATCAATGTCGGCGCGAGCTCATTGTTGGGTTCCGGGGCGCGCTTCATCAATTGTCGAGGCTTCCGAAATACTCTGAAAAAGATGTTTGGCCTGATTTTTGCGGCCATGTGGGTATCCTTTGCCACGGGGTACAATCTGGCAGTCGCGCACTTCCGCGATGCCGTTGAAATGATCGGCGATTGGAGGGAGGCCGGCATTGCGGCCTTAACCACCCTTCGAGAGAACACGATACAACTCCATACGATGGAGTCCTATGCGTTGCTCACTCTTGGTTTCCTTATTTCTGTTGCAGCGTTTCTAAAAGGTTATAGCAGCTCAGACCCCTACCCGGGCTATTCCAAGGTGAGTCAAAGCGTTGTCAAAGCACGAGAGAATTACAGCGATCATCTTTCAGAATCCATCGAAGAACTTGGTGCTCATTGCGATGAGGCCGTGGAAAACTTGCGTTTGGCCAATGAGGAGGTCCATCGCCATGTCAACGACTCTGTAGATGCCCTTTATGGCCAAAAGGCGTTGCAGGCCAACCTCTCACCCTTCCTGGAGCAATGCGATATTGCCGCCAACTATCTCCTTGCCGTTTATCGGGATGCCAACAAGTCGGCGCGGGAAGAGGCTCCGCCGGCTTACTTCAACAAACACTTCGCTTTCGAGAAATTCGAACCAGCTACCGCCGACGAGGTGCGACGGTCAGAAGCAGAGGCTCAGGTCAAGGAAGTGTCCGAAATGGTCAACAACGCCATCAAGGAGATCTTTGAAGTTTTCAACGAGGCTGTGAACAGCCACTACGAAATAGACGAGCTTGAGGGCACGCATATCGAGCGAAAGCGGCACGACCTGAAAAAAGAAAATGCAGCCGAAAGCTCTTCAGGTCTGAAGATTGTTCCTGGCGATGCAAGTAAGGAGACCGCTTGATGGCTCGAAAGAGAAAAACTCGAAGCCGCCGGCGGCGAGGCTTCCGTAGGGGTGAGAGCAACCTAATCTGGTATTTCGCAATAGGTGCTTGTTCCCTGGTCATTGGGGGCGTTCTTGGTGCAGCCCAAATGCTGTTGTCTGACGGCAAGATGGATGAGCGGACGCTTTGCCATGCAGGCGGACCAATCAATGTGACCGCAATTCTTCTGGATTTGACGGACCCTTTAAATGAAACGCAGCAGACGCGGCTCAAAGCCATCGTCAACAATGAAATTGAAGCATCCAGCACAGACACGATGATTGCTCTGGGCGTGGTCAGTGAAGACTCATCGCGCTGGGGTGCGCTCTTTGCCAAGTGCAAGCCTGAAACGGGTGACGAGGCAAGCGTCCTTTATGAGAACCCGGCACTTATTGCCGATCAATACCGCAGTGATTTTCTGAGACCGGTCAATGAGACACTTGAGACCACTCTGATTAGTAATGTAGAAAATCAGTCTCCTATCATGGAAGCTTTGCAGTCTCTTGTGGTAAATACACCTGGTTTCAGTCGAGCAAGCGGGCGGCGGAAGATCATCATCGTCTCAGACATGCTTCAGCACAGCGACAACCTCAGCTTCTATCGAGGGCAAGGTTGGGACTACTTTATCGGGCAAAACGGCGAGCAGAGACTTGCTGGTAACCTGACCAACACAAGCATCGAAATCCTGCGAATACCTCGCGTGGATGGAAACATCCCATCCCGTGAAGTCGTCGAGGGCTTCTGGACACGTTATTTCGACCGGCAAGGCAGCCGGCCGCCTTCCGTCAGTTCTCTGGGGGATCTTTGAATGTTGCCACGTCAAACACATGCAGTTGCGCCCAAGGAGTCGCTGGACAGGTTCGTATTCATTGTCGCCTTTCTTGTTGGGGTGGTGGGAAGTGTTGTCCTCAAAGTTTATGATCTCCATCCATTTGTCGTTGCCGGGTTTGCGGCAACAGTGCTCGTTGGCTATGCTTTCTTGTCGTGGGCCGGAGGTAGGGTCAGGATTGAACCTGAGGTTATCGGGGACAACTGTTACTATCTGGGCTTTCTTTTCACGTTGGCGAGCTTGGCGTACACGCTCTATCAGATGGCTGACCCCACCATTAACGGTGGGCGGCCAGTCGACATCCCTGATGTCATCTCAGGCTTTGGCGTTGCTTTGTCGTCGACGATTGCAGGGGTTTTCCTACGCGTATTGATGATGCAGATGCGCCCGGATTTTGTGGCTCGCGAACGGGAAGTGCGTGCTGACGTCAATCGCTCATTTCTCGACTTCCGCAAGGGCATGTCAGGCATGCTCTCACAAATGAAGGCATATTCAACTGAGTCAGTGCAATTAGCCTCCGAACGCGACGAACGGATCCGCATGTCTACTGAGATGTTTTTTAAGGATCACATGGAAGAACTCACCAAAAGCACTAAGGCATTGTCGGAGGCGATGGAGAGGGCGTTTTCGGAAGCCGCGCAAAATGCGATTGCAGACATTTCTAAATCCATCCTCGAGAACAATCAGGCTCAGCAGAAACAGATGCAGGAGTTTCTGAAAGAGCTTCAGAAGCTCAAAGAGCAAATGAATAACCAAGAAGTGGAATCCATCGAGGCGATGCTTGAAAGAAGGATGCGACTCGTCTCCGGAATGGAGACTGCTGAAAAGACGATGCAAGAACATGACGCTGCAATGGGGCAATACATCAAGGTCACCCGGCGAGCAGCAGACGCAATGACTGAACGCATGGCTCCAGCTCTTGATGCTTTCCTAGAGCGTCTAGAGAAAATGCCTTCTACTGAGCCTGTGCAGGACGACTCCATTCATACGGGCGAAGAGAGTCAATCGGATCTGGAGGAGGTTGCGGAACGCCCAATTACCGTCAGGCCGACCAGGCCAGGCCCTTGGGAAGGTCGATCCCGGAGATCTGAGTGATGGCGGATGCCTCCCGCTTCAATCGGAGTTATCGCCGCGGCGCCATTATGGGCCTCACTATGGCGGAGGCATTCATACTGATCGCCTTCGCACTCCTTCTCCTTTTTGCCTTTTGGCAGTGGGAAACAGAAAAAGAGAATACGCCTGAGGTTCAGGCGTTTAAGGAACTCCCGTACGAACAGCGCCAGACAGTACTGGTGGGCGCTCAAGATGGATCGATCAAAGCGTTTGCTGAACTGAAGGAGAGTGGGGTGGATTTCTCCTCGCCGGCTTCCGTGGAGAAACCGCAGGAAAAATGGCGTTTTATTGACAAAGGCGAAGTTCTTCGTCTGGTTGATGCAGCCTCATCTCTTCCTGAGGACATGCAGCGCGACCTGGCGGATATGGTTGAAAGCCAAGAGGCTCAGGAAATTCTGAAAGAGATGGCCGTCCTTGAGAAATTGGTGGAGTCTGGTCGCAGGATCGCCGACCTGATCGACAGTAGCGACATCTCGGAGGCGCTCGAAGAGAGTGGACGCAGCGTTGAGGAGCTGCTTGCTGTCTCCCAGATCATCGAGTCTCTGGAAAATTCGGGGCACTCGATAGATGACCTGGAGAAAACCGCGCAAGCACTAGAGGCCCTCCAGGAAGATGGCCGTACCATGGAGGATATTCTCCGTACGGCGCAAACTCTGGCAGTTCTGGAACAGGCCGGGCAAAAGCTTGAAGACATCTCAGCCAAAATCAAGAACGCGGAGGCTCAAGAGGCGGCCTTGGTTGGCGCCCTGCGGGCGGAGCTTGGTGGGCTTGTCTCCAGTATAGGCGGACAGATCGATGAAAACGGGGCGATTATCCTGCCGGATACCGTTCTGTTCGATCAGGGCAAGGCCAACATCACTCCAGTCTTAGCCAAGTTTTTGGCGGATGCTTGCAGCCCCTGGCTCGCAGTTCTGAAAAACTCAGGCGTAGATGTCTCCGAGGTCAAAATCGAAGGACACGCATCATCCGAGTGGCGATCAGGCTCTTCGCCGAGACAGGCCTATCTGGGCAACCTCGATCTCAGTCAGCGCAGATCACAGGCTGTGTTGCAGACCTGTATGGATTTTGTGACGGATTCGGAGGTTCTTGATTGGGCGCGCAAACACTTGATCGCAGTCGGCTATTCCTCAGTGCGCCCAGTGTTGCGCGATGGAAAAGAGGACAAGATTGCTTCACGTCGGGTGGTGTTCAGTGCGACACCAAATCGGGAGTCTCTCATTCAAGAGATCGAAACAGAAGCGACGAAAACGGCTCGGTATGATCGTTCTCTTTTTGGCGGCTGGGAAGATCGAGATGGGGACTGCCTGAACACTCGGCATGAGCTGTTGGCCACAATGTCCACCGGCCAGGTGACTTACACGCGCAACCGGTGTGCAGTATTCAGAGGTAGATGGGTGGACTCATACACCGGAAAGACCTTTTACCAGGCTGACGATGTGGACATCGACCACTTAGTCCCACTGAAATGGGCTTGGGAGCATGGGGCTGATAAATGGCCGTCTCAAAGACGTAAGGATTTTGGGAATGACCCGGCAAATCTTTTCATCGTTCATGATCAGGTTAATCAAGACAAGGGAGCCATGGGGCCCGATGAGTGGTTGCCTCCTAAGGTCGATTTCCGGTGTCAGTATGTTACCAGGTTTCGTCGGGTCGTTCTCAAATATGGTTTGATTCTAAGTGACGACGAACGTGAAGCTTTTGCCAGAATTTCACAGCAAAGCTGCTAGAGCTGACGTTCGAAACATCACTGGGTTCGAACCTTGTCCACATTTTTTCGATGGTACAGATGTGGTACAGGATGAACCTGTCCACCCATTCCTTCAGTGAAGTCGAACAAGCGACCAACAAAGTCAGCATCACTAAGCCTAATAAATCGAGGCCGCCAAAAGTCGGTTGTATTCAAGCAGCTTTGGGTGCTGCATCATTGGCGCCGGGAGACCGCGACCATCATTTTCTGATTATGAGGCTTGAGCCCAGCGTACTTACAGTGCATTACCGCATACTTGCGAGAACACTGCGCCTGACCTCCAGATCAATTGTTTACGCCAACAGGATCCGCCGGGTTGGTTCTACCTGTCCACGATCCTAGACAACAAAAGCCGTTACGTCATCGCGAGGAAATCGGCTGAGGGCCGGATTGCCCTTTCCCCTTTCCCCAGGCCGAATTTACTCTGCGGCCACTGTCGCGGGTGTACCGAGAGCAGTGCAAGCGTGCGCTCGTGCATGAGTAAATCAATAGTGATGTGTCCTTCATCAGAGCTTTCCGGATTTCTTGTTCATCTTCGCTCCTGAATGGCATCGATAAACCAGAAATCCTTTGTTGCTAAATACCCTAAATCGCCCGGAAGGTGATGATGTCAGAAAGGGGTTGTCACGTCGAGATCGTTGGCCATTATCATGCCATTGGCGATGAGAAATCTAAGGACGCGACCTGATTTTACCACGTCGTAGTCATGATACTCTGCATATCGATCATTGCTCAGAACAAAAGTCGTTTTATCTCGTCCGGCCAATTTGAGGATGAATTCGTCTGCGGCCGTTCGTGTTGGCGCAACGTGAGTTTTGACAGCCTTCCCCAATGCCCGCTCAATACCTTGATTGTCTGTCTTAAGCATCGAACGAATTGACGCGTCAAATACCACTGTTGCTTTGAAACGGCCATCCAAGGCTTTGAGGAGCGCCAAAATTGCCTCTAATCCGATGAAGTCTTGACCTTCGTAGCAGACATTGTTGCCATCGATTAGCAAATGCGTGATCTCTCGCTCGATCTTCTGAAATTCTTCACGAATTCGTCGTTCAAGCTTTGGAATGTTGTTCTCAAGTTTTCTAATGGCTCTCTGTCTATCGCTGATGACCTTCCTCGGTCTACCTTCCCCGAACTTATTCTCACATTTCTCATGGATCATTGCGCGTTCGTAGGAGTTTGGAGCGTCGCTGAGCTGCCTATCTAGGTCCTTGGCGGTTACAATGTCAGACTTCGCGTTGGCAAGTTCTGACGTTAATCGATCATACTCGCCTCTATGGGGCCGGATACTCGCTTCAAGCTTGTCGAGCTCACCTTGATGAACTTTGCGGGCCACTTTGACGAGCTCAATTTCTGCTTCAACCCTCGAAACGCGTTCCTTCGCCGCTCCACAATCAAAAGCCTTATGCCACTGGATACGCGTTTTTGCAGCGCCGACATCCTTCTTCGTCTTGCTCAGCGACACTCTAACAGCCTTCAATCGGTCTTCGATGGCCAAAATTTCGCTTTGCAGTCCCTTAGCCTTACCGCGCAGTTCTCTCTGAGCTCTCCCGAAGTATCTCCACGGCATCAAGGGGCTGACCTGTTTCGCACGCAGGTCCGAGAGATTTCTTCCAAGCCTTGCCTTTGCATCCTCAAAATCTGCGTCGCTTCGCGTCAACTTCAGGATCCTGACCTCAAGTTTCTTAAGTTTTTTTTCTGAAGTTTTTGGAATGAAGTTCTGGAAGTCCTCGATTTCGCGCGACATAGATTGCAGGCTTTTCTGCATCACTTTAATTTGATCATTGAGATTGGAAATGCGAGCGCGTCGTGTGTCCAATGGCAAAAATACGTTCTCTCGACTCATTCCTTACCCTGTAGCCGTAATTTCAACGATGTAATATGCGGTGATTGGAAGGTTAGCGTGACGGCTTCAAATGTTAAACAAAGTGCATATGACATTGGCCACAAATTCTCATTTAGGAAGAAAAACTTCTCGCCGCTGCTTTCGGGAGGTTCAATTTTGTTTCTAAGGTTCAACTTTGATGTCAGGCGCTACAGGTACATTGCTTTCCGACGCACGCGCTCTTAACGCTAAAACGGCCGTCTCATTCTAGAAGCGCTTCCAGATCATCGGCGGGCTTTACTAGCAGAATACGCTTCTTGCGACCTGTGCGGGTCACAATGACCACTTCCTCAGAACCATCTTGGTTAACCACATACTTCAAACGTCGGAGCGAAAACACCTGGCCGTCGACCGAGACGTTCTGCCCATCGGTCGAGAGCGATACACTTGGTAACTCCTCAGATAACTTCGTTAGAAGTGCCTCCAGTGAATTCGCTTCGAGAAGCCTGATTTCTGCCACAAGCTGGGAAATCGTAATTGGGCCCAGCCCACCTTTCGCTCTCTCCTCGTTCATCCTGCGCATGGTCTTGTGCGTGGCATAGTACCCAATCGCAGCAACAATGGTCGCTGTGGCACCGGCTATTGCCCATCCCACGGGAGTCAGCCCCAGAAAGGTCGCTGCCGGCACAAGACCTAGAGAATTTGCGACCCCTCCAAGGCCGACGGCTGTCAGGGCAGATCCGACCCCAAGCGCGGCGGATGTCGACAATGAAGCCAAGCCTCCAGCTGCCCCAAATATTCCGGCCGCTGAAACAAGCCCGAGGCTGCCCAGCAATGTGCTGTTGCCGAGAACAAATGCCCCAATCCAAGTGCTCGAAAGAGTCCCGGCCAGATATCCCGCAGCCCCCGTTGAGGCGATCCAAGCGCCTGAGTAATGAAGAACCGGTATTGCAATGGCAAAAACAGGAAAAGGCATAGAATAACTCCTAACAAATCCGCTAATCAACATATAAGTATTTGAAGTTATTCGTTCAAGTTTTCGTGAGGCACGCGCATTAGGGATAGCATTTAGCCTGCGCCAGACGGGTCATATTGTAGTAGTAATATGAGCCTCCCCAACTGAACTGGTCCACCGTTATGTTTAGGAAACGGAGGACCACGAATGGCAAACAAGAGACCGAAGCCCGAAGAGATTGTCTCGAAGTTACGGCAGGT
>NZ_JBQFQF010000023.1:0-14415 GCF_056536745.1 Ruegeria sp. CJ2 | reverse complement strand
AACCTGCCGTAACTTCGAGACAATCTCTTCGGGCTTCGGTCTCTTGTTTGCCATTCGTGGTCCTCCGTTTCCTAAACATAACGGTGGACCAGTTCAGTTGGGGAGGCTCACGATGATTTTTCCGGCTGCCGCCGCAGTCGTTATGCGAGCGGCCTTGTTGACGACAGCACCAAAAAAATCGCCGCGTGTCTGCACGACGTCACCGGTGTGAATGCCGACACACAGCCCCAAACGCGGTTCCTGTTCCGCATTTCTGACCGTCTTTTGCATTTGAATGGCGGCTCTTAGGGCTTGCTGCGCGGACGGGAAACTCGACAACGTACCGTCACCAAGCGACTTCACAAACTGGCCCCGATGCGCCTTCACGATCTCCTCTATGCTGTGAAAGTGGCCGTTGACCAAGGCTGACCAGCGTTTGTCGCCCAACGCGGCAGCCAGTCTCGTGCTGCCTTCCAAATCGGTGAACAATACCGAAGCCAGACCTTCCGTCTGGTCCAACGCCGGGCCTTCATCTCGGGCCGCGTCCACCAATCTCTGAATTGCGGTTTGTTCGGTGCCCATATGAACCGCATTTGGTATCGGTGCCGAGCCATGCCGTTGTATTATTTTCCATCCGGCGCCATCCAGCACAAAGACCAGAGTGGTGCGTTGAATGCTGGCTTCTGGCAAACCTGCAAAATGGACGCGGTGCACAAATGATGACCAGCCGGTTTCACCGTTCTCGAACGCTTCCGCCTCGATTTCTTCGGCGGCATATATTTCCGGCATTTCCTTGAAGAAATCTGCAATCCCTTCGCTCACAACGGACCCGTGCCAATATTCGTTTTCAGCCGTGCCGATAAAGCGCATTTCCTCGGCGCGTGAAAAGAAATCTGTCAGAATTTCGGTGTTTCCACTGAGGATGGCCTGATGCAGGCGTCGCGAAACCGCGAGCAGTTCAGGAGACGGACGGATCATCTCGGCCCGAACGATCGCTGGCTTTGCGAAGTGAATACCGGTTCTGCCACGTCATACTCCGGAATATTAACCCCGCCATGCTGCAAGGTGCTTATCCTTCGATCAAGCCCTTTGTTCCGAGGCCAACATAGGTGCCTTGCAAATTTCGAACTGCGGACGAACCCGCCGTTCATAGGCCACTGAAGTTGTATTTCGGATCGGCAAAAGTCATGATTACCCAGTGATCGACAGAGTGAGAACAAGCTACATTGGAAGTTTTTGGAACCGACACGCAAAAACGCATGGCAGCCGCCGGCGAGCACCTAATCAATCTGATCGGTGACGATCCAAGATTTTGCAGCCATGGGCGTGGTATCCAAGTGGCTAACGAATACGACGGCGCTCTGACTGATGCGATCGCAATGGCCCGTGTTCTTGGCATCACAGCTATTGAGTCCGTACAGCGTGCGAAAGTGGACGAAACCCGGACAGAAATTGAGCGACATGGTCTAAAAACGGACGTCATCTCTTGCTATCTGGGGGATCTGGGCTGCGTCGACCGCGCTCGGGAAATTTTGGCCACCCGGTCATTGCCTGATGATCTGACAGTTCACATCATTGATCGCGAAGCCCCACCCGAATGGCTTGAAGCCTTTGCTGAAATTGCTTTGATCCACGGGGTGCTGCCACCTGTAGGTCCAGTGATGCGCGGCATTTCTCGTCCCGGCTTTGCGATGGTGGCCTTTGATAGCTTAGGTTCTCCGGTCGCCACCGCCGGGTCGGTCCTTTGCCATCCCCCTAGCAGCCCGCTCCACCACCGCGCGCAATGGGGGCAGTTGTCGACCCGACCGGATCGTCTGGGTCAGGGGATTGCCAAAGTGTTGGGAGCAATGGCTTTGGTTCATTCCCATGAAGGTCTTGGTGCGACCGGCTTCAAGACTGGCATCGCGCCGGGAAACACTCCTTCGGCGCGGCTTTGCGAAGGGCTGGGTCTCTCAGACAGCGGATACGACATCATCGCTCTGATCGATCCTGAAAATTACGGGGAAGATCGCCTGACCAAGTGACGCATTTCCTTCGTGTATCGGTAACAATCGCGGTGATGGAGATTCCGAGGCGTGATTGACTTGGCGCGAGAAAAGACGTGCGAAAACTAAGACCGTTTGCTCTCTTTTCTGTGATCCGCCATCGTCTCATCCTTCGGTAACTCTATTATACTATCAATGACATAGCTGGGACGCTGCTTGGTTTCCACATTTATTCGACCGACATATTCTCCGATCAGCCCCAGCGCGATCAAGTTACAGGCACCCAACAGTAAGACGACGACCATAACCGATGCATAGCCGGGGACGTCCGCCCCCCAGAAAATGGTTTTGGCAACGATGAAAGCGGCGTAGAAAACGGCAAAGATCGCCGTCATCGTACCTAGATAGGTCCACGCTCGGATCGGCAAAGTTGTCGAACCGGTTATGCCGTCCAACGCAAAATTCCAGAGCTTCCAGAAATTCCAGTTCGTGTCCCCTGCCGACCGGGATGGGCGTTCATACTCGATCGTAACAGGATCAAACCCGACCCACGCAAATAGTCCTTTCATAAAGCGCACGCGTTCGGTCAATTCGTTCAGCCGGATCACGACTTGGCGGTCGAGCAATCGGAAATCGCCAACATTGGGTTCGATAGGATAGTCGGAAATTCGGTTGATCGCCCAATAAAATGCGTTGCTGAGTGTTCTCTTCCCGACGCTGTCCCCTGTGCGAGAAACGCGTTTCGCGTTGACCATTTTCGCCCCAGATTGCCACGCCGCAATCATCTTGGGGATCAGGTCCGGTGGGTCCTGCAAGTCGACATCTATCGGAATGACAGCGTCGCCGCTTGCCTGCCGCAGCCCGGCGGCCAACGCGCTGTCCTTTTTGAAGTTGCGGGACAATTTGACGATACAAACGCTAAAAGGTGGGTTTGCCACCGACTTTATGTAATCAACCGAGCCATCGGTGCTGCCGTCGTCGACGAATACGACTTCGAACAGCGTGCCCGGCCCAAGCATCTTCTCAACTTGTTGGGCAACAGGCCCGATCGCGTCAAAAAACAGCGGTAGGGCATCCACCTCGTTGAAGAATGGGACGACAAGCGAAACGGTTTTCCCATTGGACGATGCGCCCTGATCGGTTTGAGTGGGAAGAGTAAGAGCTGGTTCAGACATTTGTTTTACAAACTTCTCAACTTCGACGATCCGCGCATGGCAATAGTGTCAGGGGCCAGGTTTCACGAGTTTTGCGACCACAGTCAGACCCGCCAGGCGGTTTGCTTTCATTACGGCGCGTTCCAATGTGCAGACACCTTTCAGGATACCGTTCAGAACATCGGGAAGAGGTTTCATGTCCGATCTGTCTGCCTCGCGCCCGCGGGTCGCCAAGCGTACCAGTGCAGCCGCCGGAAAGATTGCTCCGTAATAATAATGTATCGCCTTGGGTTCCGCTTTTACGGCGCGAATGGTCTTTGTTAAGCTCTGGATCGTGTATCTGCGCCGGTGGTCCAGGAAATCGTCATGGGCGCTCCACAAGAATTCGAACGCGGGTACGGTAATGATGAATACGGTGCCGGGACGGGCTTTCTGCCAGTATTCATCCAGCAGAGCGACGTCATCATCGACATGTTCCAGAACGTCCATCATCAGAACAAGATCTGCATTCGAGTTGTCGAGGCTTCTGACAAACTGAATGGATGTACCGTTCGGCAGCCGGTCTTCAGTTTCGTCATCGTATCCGGGATCGACGCAGATTGCCTTATCCGCATAGTTGTTGTTTAACAGCCACTTGCTGAACCAACCCAGCCCTGCGCCGACATCCAGTACCTCCTGAGGTCGGTTGTCAAAATGCCGTGTGATAACATTCGCCTTGGCCGTATAATACCAATGATTATCGGCACGATCACCCAATGCCTGATGTTCTTTTAAATCCAAGATTTTGTCTCGCAGCAGTATGCTAAATTTCAAAATATGCTACGATCAGAACATATTTGTTTAAAGCGAATGATTTGATGAAGTTTTTAAGTGTTGCTTGTGTAACCGTTATCGCGGTTTCAATTTTTTGGTCTTTGTTGGGTTAACCGACAAATCGCTTTGGGTTGACGAGCTTTTCTCAGCCTATTTTGCTGATCCTGAGCTCCGCAATTTCCAGGCTTTTTTTGAAAGGGCAGCACAGGATGTGCATCCGCCTGGATATTATCTGACATTGTGGTGGGTGCTGAAGACATTCCCAGGGCAATTCGAACTGATAGCGCGGGGATATTCCGCCGTTCTAGGATGCGTGGCATTGGTAGTAATTTACTTGGCGCCGGGTCCTTCGATCAGACCTGTAGCCAGACTTGTTGGTGTGGCCGTCGCTGCAACATCAGGGGTTTGGTTCTTTAGCGCACAAAACGCTCGATCCTACTCCGCTCTTTTTTTGATCCTAAGCGTCATCATATTTTTGGCACTTCGTTGCCGAGAAAAGCTAAGCACCGGTCATTTGCCTATCCACGGGTTGGTGGCATTGGCGGTCGCCTGCAATGTTGCAAGCACCTTCCATTACTATTCAATATTGATTTCCGGGGCGGTATTTGGACTGCTAGTGTTGAGCTGCAGAACTTTGCGCCACAGGATGGTTGTAGCGGTCTCAGGTTTTACCGTGTTCCTGTTCACATCGCTATTGTTGTCGTGGCATCTGCCCCAGTTCGTAGTTGAAATAGACAATACCTGGTTCGAAGCGAACTTCGACTTCATTCTTCAGCAGGTCTTGAAGGGGGCAGATTCCTTGGTATCCCCACCTGTTGTTGCAGCAAGTCTATGGTTGGCTTGTATTTTAGTTGTGCTACTGCTCCAGCGATCAAAACGAGCAATTCCACGCGCTGCCCTTGGACCAGACCTTGTGAGCGGTTTGTTGTTCAATTTTTCAATAATTGCCTTAACAATTGGTTTGGGCATTGTTGTAACAATATTCTTTGTACCCATGCTGTCTTTCCGCTTGTTTACAGTATTGGCACCCGTGTTTTGGATCGGTGTCGTGTATCTGGTAGAGTATTTATTCCGGTTGACAGAAGACTATCCTGAAACCGCCATTTTTCACCAACTGTCGAAAGCATTTATCGCGCTGGCGATTATTGTAACTATGGCGGCAAGCATGCTGTCCGGGGACAAAGCTGAAGGCCCCTGGAAGCAGACGAGCCACTACATCGCCAGCATTGATGGCTGTGCCTCCGCTGCTCTGCCCATAGTTTGGTTTGATATGCCATATTTTACCGAGGACGATCCCGAACGGTTTTATGGGTATTACCTGTCTCAGCCCGCTCATCGAAAATGGCTTAAGATCCCAAGAGGTAAGATTGAGGTTTCAATTGCCAGCCCGCAGTTTCAATCGCATGTAGCGACCGTGATGGATACACCCGATGCGTGCCCGATCCTGTTATGGGCAAATCACTTTCTAAAATCCGAGGACATTCAATCTGCAGGGCAATTGGTCCGAAATACCGTAGCTGAACTCGGGGGCGGGGGATATGAAGTCGAAACCGTGCAATTTGCGGAAAATGAAGAGTTTGCGGTTCTGCTGCTGCGCAAGTTGGACGTGGGCATGCAAGGGCAAGACATCAGCTATAGCCAATAACAGTGCCGTACATGTCGTTTGTCCCAATCCCGTATTTCCGTTCAGTCCACACCGAGATCGTTTGGGTCAGGAAGGATGCCCGGTTTTCTAGGGGCGCGGACATTCAGGCTTTCTGCGCGGATGGTCGAGGTGCGGTTGAAACCGCCAATTAGTCGTTGGGTGGCTCATAGGGATCCGGCGTTCCCGGAGGGATTGGAGGAAAATCCTCGAAAGTAGCGAGGTGCTCCTGTAACTGGGGCAGGGCTTTTTCGGCCGCCCAAGTGTGTGGGAAGAGCACACTTTCGCGCTCGTGCGGATCATTCAGAAGGTTGTAGACCCTTGGTGTGTCGAAAGACTCCGTCGCGCCAAAAGCGGTTGTGTTTTCTTTGAACAGAACTTTCCAGTCCCTCCATTTTACACCGAATATCTGTTCGCCCATATATACGATCACGCCTTCTCGGTTCGATCTCGGCTGGTCGCCCAGAAAGAACTCGGATTGGTCGATCCCATCAAACGCTCGGTCTTCCGGCACTTTGCCGCCTGCGAATGCTGCCAGTGTTGGAAAAAGATCCATCGAGTGGACAACGTCATTGCTTTCTGAACCAGCGGGAATCTTTCCCGGCCACTTGATGGCGAAGGGCACGCGCATGCTTCCTTCGAGGCTGGTGAACAGAGTGCCGCGCCAAGGCCCAGCCGTACCATGTACCGCAGGCACCGGCGAGACGTTGGCGTTTCCAACCGGAAGAGCTTCGGGGCCGTTATCTGCGGTAAATATCACCACGGTGTCGTCGGAAACGCCTGCAGCCTCAATCGCATCAACAATGCGTCCGATATAGCTATCTGTTTGAAGTAGAATGTCGGCCCAGACGCCGTTTCCAGTGGCGCCATCAAACTCTTCGGACACGATGTTTGGATAGTGGGTCTGCGTGTAAGCGAGATAGATGAAGAAAGGTGCATCTTCCTCACTCTGGGCTTCGATGAAATCGATGGCTTTTTGTGTCAGGTCGCCATCTATCTCACCGCGATAATCCAGATCATAGTCGCGCGCGACAGTCGCCGGTTGGCCTGCAATACCCTGCATCACCACAGGTTCGTCCATGTTCGCTTCGGCAAATCCCGGAAGCGTGCGCCAGACCGTAACATCGGTGGTCTCGACGCCGTAAAACGCGTCGAATCCTTGATTCGTTGGATAGCGCCCTTCGCTCCATCCAAGGTGCCACTTGCCGTACATGGCTGTGTTGTATCCAACTTCCTTCAGCATCTCGGCCATCGTGATTTCCCACTGAGTCAGACCGTAGACTCCGCCCCCCAATGGGACTGTGTGGTTGCCGCTCCGGATACCGTACCGTCCTGTCATGGTCGCTGCGCGGGACGGTGTACACTGGCTTTCCACGTTGAAGTTCGTGAGTCGTAATCCTTGTGCAGCGAGGGCGTCCATCTCGGGGGTCGCCGTTCCACGAATTATGCCGCCACCGTTGAAACCGGGCTCTCCCCAGCCAAAATTATCCATAAATATGAATACGATGTTGGGTTTGTCTTGAGCTGAAGCAACCGAGGCGAATGAAAGAGATAAGGATAGTAGGACTATTCGCGATAACCAATTCATAACAACACCTCCAATCAAGATCACGGGTTCAAGACTGACGAACCAAGTCACCTGTCGTCAAGAACGTCCACTCGTTGGGATGCTTTTCACCGCGGCTAAGCGTCAAAGTTCCGGGCGACACTGCCGCCCGGGATTAGTTGAACCTCTCCCGAGTTGTGTCGAACTCACCTAAGGGAAACCTTTGTTTTCCTTGACGAACAGGCGGTTCAGATGTTGCCATAGACAGGCATTCAGCTCGGCTGGGAGGTTCAAATGAAGTTTTTTCTGACGACATCGACAGCAATAGTTTCCGCAGCATTCATTACAAGCGCTTCAAATGCTCAAGAGGCCGCACAAGGCGGGCAAGTTGGAGAGATGACCATATCGGTTGATGATATGCGTGAACCCGCGCCTACCGATTTTTCACCTTATGCAGGTCGCGACTTTCCGACACGCCCATTGTGGGGAGACACGCACCTGCACACGTCGAATTCGCTCGATGCCCGCGGATTTGGCGTCATTTTAAGCCCCGACGATGCCTATAGGTTTGCACGTGGCGAAGAAGTCACCACATCGCACGGCCTCCGTGTGAAGTTGTCGCGCCCGCTCGACTGGCTTGTCGTGTCCGATCACTCTGATGCCATGGGCGCGATGAATGAAATCATTGCCGGGAACGCGACGCTGATGCGTGACCTAACGCTTCGCGACTGGAACGAACGCCTCAACGCCGGGGGGGACGTTGCTCTGGGTGCCACAATGGAAGTCATCGAGACTTTTGCCGGCATCACGGGCGAGGCACTTCCCGAGGCTGTTTCAGATCGCAGGTTTGTACAATCCGTCTGGGACGACTTCACACAGACTGCGGATCATCACAACGCCCCCGGCACATTTACCGCGTTCATCGGATACGAGTGGACGTCTACTGAGGGTGGCAACAACCTCCATCGCAACGTGATCTACCGCGATGATGCTATTCGCGCTCGGCAAATGTTGCCCTTCACAACCGCAGAAACCTTTAATCCTGAACGGTTGTGGGACTGGATGGAAACATACGAACAAGAGACTGGCGGTCGTGTGCTGGCCCTTGCCCACAACGGCAACGTGTCCAACGGTCTTATGTTCCCGGTCGAGACCAACCCGGAAACGGGTGAACCATTGACAGCAGATTACGTAGAACGACGCGCGAAGTGGGAGCCAATGTATGAGATCACCCAAATCAAAGGGGATGGAGAGGCGCATCCGTTTCTAAGCCCTAACGATGAGTTCGCGGATTATGAAACTTGGGATAAAGCCAACCTCGGACCAGCGCCCAAAGAAGACTGGATGCTGCAATATGAATATGCGCGCGAGGCTTTGAAGAACGGCCTCAAGCTTGAGGCTCAGCTCGGTACCAACCCGTATAAGTTCGGAGTAGTGGGCTCGACCGACAGCCATACCGCTTTGGCAACGGCGGAAGAAGACAATTTCTTTGGCAAACACTCGGGCGTCGAACCAGAGCCCGGTCGTTGGCAGCATGTCGTAGGTGAGTTTGACACGACCCGAATTCTTGGATGGGAAATGGCCGCCTCTGGTTATGCTGCAGTCTGGGCGCAGGACAACACGCGCGAAGCAATCTTCGACGCCATGGAGCGGAAAGAGGTCCATGGGACAACCGGCAGTCGTATCGCGGTTCGCTTTTTTGGGGGCTGGGACTTTAGCGAAGCTGATGCAAGGTCCCGTTTGCCCGCCGAAATCGGATATGACAAAGGCGTTCCGATGGGCGGGGATCTGGCAGACGCAATAGAAGGCGCAGATGCCCCAACATTCTTGGTTGCTGCGCTGAAAGATCCGTTTTCCGGCAATCTCGACCGTGTTCAGATTGTGAAAGGTTGGTTAAATGCCAGCGGCGAAACTGAAGAGCGGGTTTATGACGTGGCTTGGTCAGGAGACCGGGAACCAGACGCAGACGGTAACCTGCCAGCGGTGGGGAACACCGTGGATGTTGCAACAGGCACGTTTACCAATTCAATAGGGTCTCCGGAACTGATCACGGTTTGGAAGGACCCTGACTTCGATCCTTCTGTGCCCGCTTTCTACTATGCTCGTGTCCTGGAAATTCCCACGCCGAGGTGGTCAGTGTATGACGCCATTCGGTTCGGAGACGAATTGCCTACCGACGTGCCGAGGTCGACACAGGAACGGGCATACACTTCGCCAATTTGGTATACGCCCAAGGGCTGAAGCCTTCAGAATACCCACGTTGGTCACAACCAAGGCCCTGTTCATCAGAACACGGAACGACTGCAGGCGCTTGTGGTTAAATCTTAAGCGGACTACCTACATCAGGCCAACAGTGCCGATGGCAGTCACATATTCGGTGTAGGTGAACTCGGCGGCTCGGTAATAACGTGAGTATGGTTGCCCTTTTTGTGGCTTGCGAAAGCGCAATTCTGGTGCTTGGACAGTATCCACAGAAAAAAAGGCTAACAAAAGGTTTGGTGCGTGTTTTTGGAGATATGCATTTTGAAGAAATTTGACGTTCGGCATAGTTCAAATTCGTCTTCAAGTTTGGCCATCGCATCGCTCGAAAACACATTGGCTCTGTAAGGGTCCAAGGATTCCAACACGATGTCCACATCATCCAAGTCTAGAGAATTAGCGGAACCTTCACGGTCCCAAGGCCAAACAGGATAGCTGACGACAGGTGGCGCTTCCAATGCGAGTGTGAAGTCATATCCTCCACCGGTTGCCACAATACGTTTGGATTGAACGTCCGGCACAGATTGAAGCAATTGAATGCCGTCTGCAAAAATAACATAGGAATCCGCCCCGCGCTCTGGTTCGCCGTTCCTTCTCCGAGTAGCCAAAGCTTCTGATGCATTTGAAAGCCTTTCCTCCCGCGTGCGCCCTGTTTTTTCTCCCGGCGACAAATACGGCATCACATACATTGAGGCAGGGCCCTTCTCGATCAGAGAATAATCCTTCAGTTCAGAAGAAATCCGGACGTAATTTATCGAAGCGACCGCGCCTTGCGCAATGATTAGTGCTGCGAGAACCCACGCCACCAGGTCTGACGACGCAGAAATGGCTGCACTGCTCGCGCGAATACGCTCCGACAATAGCAGCAACACCACAATCAATATCGGCAGCAGCTTCAAATAGGAATAACCGTTCATAAAGAGGCTGGCGGCCAAATATCCGAGGGTGCATGTGGATAGTGCAAATAAGAACTTTGACGTTCCTGTGGGCTCGTTGCGATAAAGCGTTAAACCCTTCGACGCGCAAATAAGAAGTACTGGGGATGCCGAAAGTACAATGTATATCCCGTGAAGGACACGGCCCTGTATTCCCCCCGCAGCACTTCTAAAATCATTTGAAAATAGCAATTCGGTCGACTCGATCGTTCGGGTCAATGCGGGATCAAAGAGAAATATTGCCGCTACAAACCCCAAGCCAATATAGAAAGATATTTTCCCGCCTCTGTTTGCCCAAACAGCCGGAAAATAGAGCAGCGGGAAAATTAATAATGGCGTTTTCATAATCACAAGAAAAAACAAAACGCTGCCGCAAAAAAGGCTGACTAAAAATTCAGGAATCTCCGAGAGTTTTGAGGTTGCCGTTGCAAAGACTGTTAGAAACATCATCAAGCAGATTGCGACGTGGTTATACACAAAGCTGTGGCTGATTATGTCTATGAAGCCATCTTCGATGCAATTGACACCGAGAATAATGGCGGCGGAGCAAGTGAGAAGAAGAACGGCGTTATTTATGGAGACGCGACCGAGCAATACAGTTGATCCAAAAATAAACACAAAAAGAAAAAGCAACACGTACGTGTAATCGATCGCCTTTAAGGTCGGCCCAAACAACTTAAAAGCCAAAATAATGAAAGAAGTGAAACCGCCACCATAATGGTGAGGATAGTCAAGAACCGGGTGCAGCCCGTTGAACCCACGCCAGCCAAGATTTCCATTAAACAGCGTGTCAACAATAAAGCCGTCGTCCAGCAAGACCGGTACAGCGATTCTGGACAAGATAAATCCACAACAAATCAACAAGCCTGTGCCGATTGTCAGAATGTTCAACTTTGTCATGTACTAAACCAAAAGGTGAAAATACCAAGAAATGAAATCGAGCATCGGATGCCCGGGCAAATGTATTCGTCGCGCAATTTGATAAACAAGCTCGATCCACTCGGATGACCGTTGGTTTTTCAGCAGTGTAGCGGCCATGCCATATCGCCGCTCTTGAAATGTCTCTTCGTGAAATCACAGGACCGCGGACGCTACACGAAAAACTCGTTAGGTCTGAACTCATAAACGGGGGTACTTCTCGGAGGGTTCAACCCCAAGTGCCTAGTCTCGTTCCATGTTCTGATGAGCTGGCTGTGCTTGCAGTCTGGAGCTATCCAGTCTCGGGATTTCCCTGCTAACAGGGACTTTTACAAGGAAAACTGCCGATTTCGTCCCAAAGGGCGAAATCTGCCTTCCTTTTACGATTAATTTTCAGCGGGTTGAACGATAACTCCCTAAACTTCGGAACAGGGAATTTTTTCTGCCGAATAGGGACTGGTTTTCGAGAAAACAGGGACACGAAATCGTCCGCGTTCTTGCCTGGCTAAGAGCTCTGCTGGTCTCGTTCGGTTGAGTTGTCCCGGGCTTGGCGGTCACCCAAAAACATGGCTGTCGCGATCAACAAGAAGGCTGGCCCGCAGCAATTGTCAGCGGCCGCGATAAGACCAGCTCCTGTAACCCCCAACAGCGCTTGTCAACCTACGGTATGGCTCGCATTGACATATACCATATCTGGTGTATTCTGGAGGCTCACCACAACCACCGCGCAAGCAACTCGGAAACTGGGTTGCTTGCTGAGAACAAAACGGCGGGTGTTGTGGTTCTCAATTGCCGCACTCACCGGATCAATGGATACGGAAAGGTACTGTGGCAATGGGCATCACAATCAAATACAAGCCTGCAAAAATGGGACCCGGCGAGTTCCCGGAATGTACAGTGACGGAAACCACGAGTGCAACCGACGTCAGGGGCAAGGAGCCGACGGCAGTTGCCACTAAAATACTGCGCAACGACTTGCTGCCAGAATTCACGATCGAGACAAGACCGCTTTCAACGCTTATTGCTGCGCGCCATCCAGTCAGGAAGTCCAGCAAAAGCCAGATTGCAAGGGTCGCGAAATCAATCCTTTCACAGGGATTTCGCGCCCCCCCCGCTGATCGAAAAGGACGGGGAAATTATCGACGGGCATATCCGTGTTGAGGCTGCGAAGTCCCTCGGGTTGGATGAGATACCATGCGTCGTTTCAGATTGCCCGTCCGAAGTGGACAAACGTCTCCTACGTATCGGGTTGAATCGAATTCAAGAGCGCGGTGAGTGGGACGAGTCGGCGCTCAAGCTTGAGCTGGCGTTTCTGTTGGAGTTCGAACCGGACCTGACGGTGACCGGCTTCGAGGCCCCCGAGATCGATCGGCTCGTTGTGCTGGACAATGTCGGGTCCGAGGAGGAAGATCCACTTGACAAGCTGTCGGGCCTTCCCGATCCCGATGCACACGCAGTCACGCGCCCCGGAGATCTATACCATCTGGGTGCTCATCGCATACTCTGCGGCAGCGCCCGCGACATGGATGATGTCCGCCGGGTTCTTGCAGATTGCGAACTCTGCGTCGTGTTCACAGACCCCCCGTACAATCTTTCGATCAGGAGGGACATCAGCGTCGGTGCCGGCAAGTTCGCTGAATTCGCTGAAGGGTCGGGAGAGATGACCGAAGTCGACTACGAGGACCTCCTGACCACTACCACTCGCAACATGGTCCAGATGCTGAAGCCAGGTGGTGTCCTCTTTCTCTGCATCGACTGGCGGCATGCCGAGGTCCTCTTGCGCGTTGTGCGAGCGCTTGGTCTGGATTTGATCAACACCTGTGTCTGGGCCAAGGACAAGCCTGGCATGGGGTCGCTCTATCGCAGCCAGCATGAACTGGTTCTGGTTGCGAAACGACCCGGTGCACCGCACCTCAATAATGTGAAGCTCGGCATCCACGGCCGCAACCGGACAAATCTCTGGCGGTATGCCGGCGCTACCGGTGGCCGGAAATCTGAGGAAGATGACTTCGCACTTCACCCGACGGTGAAGCCCGTCCGTCTGGTGCGGGATGCGGTCCTCGACGTAACAGCCATGGGTGAGGTCGTTTTGGATCCCTTTCTGGGCTCCGGCACGTCGGTACTTGCGGCGGAGCTGTCGAAAAGGATCTGTGCAGGCATCGAGATTTCTCCAGCATATGTCGATGTCGCGATCGGCCGCTGGGAAAAGCTGACCGGGCTTGAAGCTGTCCATGAAGAGACCGGTTTGACCTTCGCCGAACTGAGGCAGAGCCGACAGGCGGGTGGCAACGGCAGCAGGTCAGGCGGGACCGGCGCAAGGACATCGGGTTCCACTTTCGAGGGAGATTTCTGATGTCGGACGACAAGGACAAGGTTGGCGCCAAGGATGTGGGGTACTGCAAGCCGCCGAAGGAGCATCAGTTCAAGCCGGGCCAGTCAGGAAACCCGAAAGGCCGGCCAAAGGGTTCGAAAAACCTTCTGAAGCAGATCTCGAAACACGCGGCGAAGAAGGTGATGGTGATCGAGGGTGGTGTCGAAAAGAAGATGGCGAAAATGGACGTGGTCATTTCGGCAATGTTCAACAAGGCGTCCAAGGGCGATGTCAGCGCAGCGCGGCTGATTACACATCTGATCCAGGCAGCCTCGGTGCTTCCCGGGGAAAACCATCAGTCCGAAAATCCATTCACAGACGACGACTACGCATCATTGATGGACGAACTTGATTGGTTGGAAAAGGTGCAGAACGCAAAAAAACCGGAACAGTTAGATGGTCCCGAATGATGTTCATCGAATTCTCATCAGCGCCCGCTTGAGGGCGTTTTTAGGCCGCGCTTTTCGGTTTCTTAATCCCGGGAAATCATTGTCGTCAGCGCACTATGTGCGGGCTATGTGCTTCCAGCTTGAGCGTGTGGCGCGAGGCGAAGTTCGCCGGCTCATCATCGAACTACCACCACGCCATCTGAAGTCGATAACGCCCAGCGTCTCATTTCCCGCGTGGATCCTTGGGCGCGACCCGACAAAAAGGGTTGTTTGTGTCAGCTACAGTAACGATTTGGCCTACTCATTCAGCAACATGAGCCTCCCCAACTGAACTGGTCCACCGTTATGTTTAGGAAACGGAGGACCACGAATGGCAAACAAGAGACCGAAGCCCGAAGAGATTGTCTCGAAGTTACGGCAGGTT
>NZ_JBQFQF010000022.1:0-27284 GCF_056536745.1 Ruegeria sp. CJ2 | reverse complement strand
CAACCTGCCGTAACTTCGAGACAATCTCTTCGGGCTTCGGTCTCTTGTTTGCCATTCGTGGTCCTCCGTTTCCTAAACATAACGGTGGACCAGTTCAGTTGGGGAGGCTCACTGTCAGGGCCATCTCCAAAGACTGCCTTTACGGCGCGATCTTCGCCTTTGGTTTGGCAACCTCGCTGATTCCAGTTTGATGGCCGTTAGGTGCGGTGCGGTAAATCAGATACTATTTGCGTCGCCATCTTACCTTGAATCGCATGGCAAACCTGAAACTCCGGATGATTTGTCCTGCCACGCGATCATTAATTCTACTGCCCTGAATGCATCCGCCCAATGGCATTTTCAAAGCGGTAGAAAGAGTATAACCAAACGAGTGAACCCACGCATCAGCATGAATACTAATGACGCTGTGATTGAGTTGGCGTTGCAAGGTCATGGGATCGGGCGGCTTTTGTCGTATCAGGTGGCACCCTACATTGCAGATGGGCGGCTCAAGACTGTCATGAAGTCATATGAGCCACCCGAGGTTCCCATCCATCTTGTGCATCAAGAGGGTCGAACCGTGTCTGCGAAGGTACGCGCTTTTGTTGATTTTGCGGTCGAACGTCTCAAATCGGATTCCCTTATTGGCCAGAAACAAACTCAGGCCTAAGCGCAAGACCAACAATTAGGCAAAATCGCGCTATTCAGCCGCCGCCGCGGATGAGGCGGTCCATGCATTTGGGACAAACGCATCATCCAAAGCCGTTTCCGCCACATGGTTCGTATAGTTCGACAGGATTTTCAACGCTGTGCCAAGGATGACTTCCAGCATGGTCTGGCGGGTATAGCCAGCCGTCAGAAACGCCTCGACCTGTGCGTCGCTGGGCCAGCCTCGGCTTTCGTTGATCACGATGACGAATTTGCGCAGTGCTTCCAATTTGGGGTCGGCGATAGGGCTGCCATCGCGTAACGCTGCGATCACGTCTTCGGGGACACCGGCCATCTGTGAAAGAGTGGTATGGGCGGCCATGCAGTACTTGCACCCGTTCAACCGGTTGTTGGTCATAAGGATGATCTGACGCTCAGTCTCTGACAGGCTGGTCTTTCCAAAGATGTTGGAAAGTGTCGTATAGCCTTCCAAAATTGCTGGCGCTTCGGCCATGGCCGCATAAAGGTTGGGCACAAAACCATATCCTTTCAGCGATGCTTCCAGAATTGGTTTCGCGGCATCAGGGGCTGAGGCGATTGTATAGGTCTCAAAATCAGTCATGTCTGGTTTCCTTTGGGAAAAGTTTTCGACGCACGCAAATTGTCATTGCGGACAGGGCGTCTTGGAGAAATGCCGGCCTTTTGGGGAGGGGAGAGGCAGCGGTGGCTCCGACCGGCAAAAGCCACCAAATTCCTCGATCAAAGGCTGCCGACAGGCGTGTGGTGGATGTCTGCCCACTTGGCATGGGCGCCTTGGATCACGGTCTCTTTGTCCTCAAGGTACTTCTTGAAGATGTCCTCATTCACAAAGAGATAGAGCTTGTTGTCCACGATATCGGCATACCGAACATCGCCATCAAGCTTCTTGCCTACATAGACGCCAAAGGCGCAGAACCCGCCGAATTGAGGCAGATGTGCCGTCGGATCCGCCTCGAATGTGGCTTGCGCTGCCTGCGACGCAAAATAGTAGTCCACTCCATCATGGGCCGATGTAAAAGTGGCGTTGCCCATCTCAGGATTCTCGGCTTCAAACATCGATACAGGATCGACGCCATGCATGCCGAGGGGCTGCCCGGTCAAGGTAAGACTGTTCGAAACGTTGTATTCATCGTCAGCCAATGCCGCCGCCGCCAGGGCGAGAGTCAACGCTGTTGTAAGTGCGGTAAATGTAAAGATGCGTGTCATGATATGTCCTTTCAGGATGTCAGGATCAAATTTGAAGATCGATTTGGGTCAGGCCGATTGGCCAATGCGCTCAACCGCGTCGTCGGTCCACCAGACGCCGTTGGCGACCATTCGGAAGTTGATTATGGCGGCGAGATACCCGTCACCTTCAGGCACCTTGGCCCCGGCTGTGGCATCGCGAACGACAGCGACTTCGTAGCCCAGCTCCAGCAGCTCGTAGAGATGCGCCTGCGTACACAGGTTCGCCGACATCCCCGCGAGGATCACCTTGTCGATCTTGCGTTTACGCAATTGCAGGTTCAGGTCATTCTGAGCAGGGCTGTAAACCTTGTGTGGCGAGCAAATGATGGTTTCGCCATCCTCGATGTACTTCTTGTATTGCGGCATCCAGTCGGCACCTGAGCCCTCGAAACTGTCCAAATTGAGCGGTCCCAGGCGGTCAAACATGCCGATGCTGTGCATCGTGGCTTCCAGAGTGCCCTCGAACTCCCACTTGTGGTCATGTGGGTAGTAATAGTGGGGCGAGATGAAGACCGGCATCCCCGCAGCCTTGGCGGCAATGAAAAGCCGTTCGATATTGTCGACCGTGCCCTGTTCGGTCACGCTTTCGCCAACGACACCCCACGTCACACCGTCCTCTGACAAAAAATCAATCTGGGGGTCGGTCACCACAAGCGCAGTACGCCCCGGCTCAATGGTCATGTCGATTTGGGGAAGGCCTGGATTTTCCGGGTCAGCATAGTAGGCGCGTGCTTCGTCGGTCGCGGCAAGGGCCTGCCCGCCAGCCACTATTGTTGTACCTGCCGCGGCCGCACCGGCGGCTTGTTGCAAGAGTCGCCGGCGCGCCATATCAACGCGTTCGGGCGTGACGTCGCAAGCGCAGCTTGCTCCATGTTTGTGGTCATGATTGCTCATTGCAAATTTCCTTTGTCTGAGAGGGGCAAATGGGTTTGCTTTACTCGGGAGCGCCCCAGGTGGATCTGACAAAGAAGAAGTTAGGCGCCACATCGATTGAGGTATCGGCCCGCCCTGCCAAGGTTTTGGCCGAACCTGCCATGTGGTCTTGAGGTGTGTGCCTAGTCGGAGGTCGCCTGCTGCCTGAATCGTGCCGGAGCCTGGCCAACCCAGCGCTTGAAGGCGCGGCTGAACGTGCTCTGTTCCGAAAACCCGGTCATAAAGGCAATCTCGGCTATGGAAGCCTTACCGTCACAGAGCAGGTCACGAGCGAGTGCAACTTGTGCCTGACCAAGAACGTCGCGATAGGTCAGCCCTTCTTCGGCCAACCTGCGGTAAAGAGTGCGCTCGCTCATTCCCATCTCTTGGGCGACATGCGCCGCCTGCGGTGCGCCGTTACTTAGGGCTGGCGTAAGCCGGTGGACAATTGCTTGGCTCAGTGAGGTGTCGTCATCGCGAGAGTTGAACTCCTCATCCAGGTGCTTCGTCATGAAATCTGACAAGCCCGGATCGCCAAGACGATTTTCGCTTTCCAGCATAGCAGGGCGCATAGCAATGGCGTTGTGGGCGCTCCCAAATCGAACCGGGCACCCGAAATATTCGGCGTAATGTTCTGGCTCTTGTCTGCATGCATGCTGAAACGTGACATATGCGAGCGACAACCCATCACCCACAAACCGATGCATGTTCCTCGCAAAGGCCGCAAGCGCGCATTCGTTGCGCAGCTCCAAGGCGGCGCGATGTGGTGTTTGTCCTTCAAAAATCCAAAGAACCGGGTCGCCGGTTTCATCAAGTCTGTAAACTGCGGTGTCCGTGACGAGACGAAAATAGCGCTCGATCCGTTGCAATGATTGCCGCAAGGTCGGAGCTGTCTTAACGGCCAGGCCAAGTACGCCGAGATCATCGGTCGCAATCGCGTTTGCATAGGCCTCAACCAACGCGGCCTCGTCCGCTTGTTGCGCACGAATCCAATCTATCAAATCGAAATACGCATCATCCGCCAATTGGCCGTCTTGAGCTTCTGGTAAACGCAGCACGACAGCGCCATTCGAAATCAGGGCGCCATCGTCGTTCAGCGTCATCCCGGCGGCGTTGGCCATCGCGCGGGCGAATGCGTAAGTTACACTTGCCATACAGTGAGATTAGCACTGGAAAGCTCTTTCACGCCAGATCGTCCAACCCTGTGATGGGTATAATAAATAAAGACAGCCTCGATCTTCGAGCGCTTGAGGATAAATGCGCCAAACTGATAAAACTCGTCATCAGGTTTTCTGAACGGTATCGTCCGAAAGCGTGCGGAAGCATGCAGTCATAGAGGTCATGGTAGATGGGAGAAATTTTCATATCTGTGCTGCTGCCGCTCGCAGTTGTTGTCATCATGTTCTGCCTTGGCCTCGGACTCACAGCGGCTGACTTTCAACGCATCGGACGACGTCCACGGGCCTTTTGCGTCGGCGCGCTCAACCAGATCATTTTTCTGCCTTGCATCGCTTTGATGGTCATCTTTGTCTTTGGGATTTCCTCGGAGACAGCCGTTGGCCTCATGATTTTGGCAGCCTGTCCGGGCGGGGCGATCAGTAACATCGTGACCAAGCTTTCGAATTGGGACGTCGCTTTGTCCGTTACTCTTACAGCAGTCTTCAGTCTGACTTGTGTCGTTACCGTACCGCTCATCCTGGGGATTTCGATGCAGATGTTCATGGGGGCAACTGCGCCCGCTATCGACATTTCGTCGACGGCTTTAGCGATGTTTTTTTTGACGGTCTCACCTATCCTAGCCGGCGTGACCGCGCGGTCATTGGCGCCGCGGATTGTAGCCGCTGTCGAACCAATCTTTAGCAAGGTCTCTATGCTACTTTTTGCGCTGGTCATCGGAGGTGCGATCATTTCAAACTGGGTGGTGGTCGCGGCCAATTTCCTTAGGCTTGGACCCGCACTTTTGGTTGTAGGTGCGTCACTCACGTTTATTGGCATCATGAGTTCAGGGATGCTCGGATGCACAGACATCGAGGCGAAGACGATTTCAATTGAGACCGGCGTTCAAAACGGAGCTTTGGGGATCGCAATTGCCACCTTGCTGTTGCCTAACACCAATGGGTTAAGCGAATATGCCATCCCATCCGCAATTTATAGCGTGGTCTGGATCGTAACAATGTTGCCTGTCTTCGCTTTCCTTGCGCGAAGAAGCCCAATTTCATGATCCTGACGCCTATTTGCTAGCTCTGGTTATGCGCTGAGCCAAGCCCCTTTGTTTCCATGCCAGAGCGCCATCTAGTCAAAGAGCGATCAAGGAGCTCCCAAGCCCTCTATGGAACGGCCGCTTTGGCGATTTTTCCTGTTGAAGGAAAAAGCTGTTGCTGCCAGTGCGGTGGATCCTGCGTCAGCGAAGGTGTAGACTCCAAGGTCAGTTTTGTCCGCGAGTCGGATTTGCAAAGTCTTGGATTAAGTGTCCGGATTGGGCTGGACCTGCCAAACATGCAAGCCGCGGAGAATGGCCGCATCGAGCCCTTAGTTACTGATGCTGCACGATGTACGAATGACGGCAATGCGCAGAAAGCAGACTTTGCAAAGTCCGGTTGACCACATTGTCCACCAAAGGCGACAGTTCTGCTTCGCGACTGGGCTATACATAGCCCTCAAAGCGTATTGTTTGCGGGACTTCAGTTGCACCGTTTTCCTGAGCGAGTAGGGCGCGTGCTGACGAAAAGGTAGCAAGCGCAAAAAGAACAAGAAGGGCCTTTATCATCGTAGCGCCTCGGATCCGGGTTTTGAACTTGGGCCGGGGTTCACAAATGATCGCCCCGGCCAGCGTCAGGACAAACGAGGTAGTTCTTGCCCTGAAACATCGTACTTTCGTCTAGTTGAGAAGATCACCGACGATGCCGACGGCATCGACAACGGTAGACAGATCATTCGTAACTTCGAGGACTTCGCCATCGACCTGAATGTAGCGGTTTCCTTTGCCGGGCTCCCCCAGCTTCCATTTGGAAAGGTCCCCAATTTCTTCGAACTCCAGATCAGATGGGAGCTTGGCACCGCGCGTGTAGCGCTTGATCTGGCCAGGCGGCACAGCCTTTGGGCCTTTGCCGGGTTTGTCTTCGATCTGAATGCTGACATCACCGTTCTTGCCCCCCTTGTTCGGCTTTTTACCCTTGTTGTCTTTGGCATGGGCATCGCCGCCTCCAAGGATGAAAAACACAACTGCTAAGGCTGCGAGAATTCCGTAGGCGATCTTCATAGATTGTTCCTTTGCTTCCCAACTTCATTCGACCGGCGTTGAAAATTCCGGCACGCGCTTGATCTCTCTTAGTTGCCCTTTGGCACACCCCTTAGTGACTGCCTTCACCCCGCATTAGAAAACTATCCGGGTTCTTAGACCGAACAGGGTAATCCGGTCCTGATCGGGATTTAGAAGCGGGTCGGAAATGAATTGTACCGATGGCGTGATCTGCAATCCGGGTGAGATTGAAAAACGGTAGAAAGCTTCAAGCGTGAACTGATCGCCATCTATGCCTCTTGCTTCGGCCCAGTTTAGGCCCAGACCGGCCAAATCGGTGTTGCGACCATAGTAACCGAGACCGGCAGAAATCGACCGTTCATAAAGCGCTGCGGTCCCCTTCGAGGCCCCAGCCCGAAAGAACGGCATCCACTTATTGTCAACAAACCATGCGGCAGAAAACGCAGCGCCGTAATCTTCTGGACGGCTACCATCGTCAGCCGCATCCGCATGCCAGAGAGTCAAATGGACATTGTCAAAATAGATGCGATCAAAGCCGGACGTGTACCCAAGCTCGAGTGATTTGAAGAGATTGCCATCGCTAAACACATCAAAATTTGGATCGGACGGGTCGGCGTTTGCGTCTGAGATGCTCGTAATAGCGTAGAAGTTTTCGCTCAGCTTTATCCCGCCAGCAATTCCAAGGCCTTGATTGGGCGCGTTGATTGTCGGATTGGTGTTGAAAGACAGGTTCTGAAAACCACTGTAGGGGCTCACCAACCCGTAGATATCCACAAAGTCCGTTACATCGATCTGCCCGACTTGCAGCGTCCACGAGCCGTCCTCGGCCCTTTGGGTCCAGAACAGGTTGGTCAGCAGCAAACCATTATCGTTGAAGGCTGTCCCCGTGATAGAAAGCGCTCCGCCATCCAGACCGAGAAATTGCGGGGCAACATCCGTGTAACTGTGCCGGTCTTCGATCTTGAATGTCAGAGAACCCTGTTCAGTTGCCTGCCAACTGCCGTAGAACCGCGCAATTCCGCTGGCTGCTTCGCCGGTTCCCAGATCAGCATCCGTGGTTTGGCCCAATGCCAGGTAGTCAATGTTGAACCGAAAACCACCCTCAGCCAGTCGGTCTTTCCACTGAAACCAACCCGGTGCGATGTTGCGTGGAAAATCGGAACGATATTGCGGATCGGTGAGCCCGTCTCCGGGCGCAAGATCAGCTTCGACTGAAGATGGCCCGGATAGTCCCTGAGCCGACGCTGCGCCAGCAAAAGCAATGCTCAATGCGGCAACCAGAAGTCTTATCATTTTGACGCCTGTGCCCCACCGGTCTTGCGATTTCCCGCCGCGCGGATGCGATCAGCAGCACGCTGCTGCCATTCCAACCTGTCTGCCTCGGTTTCCAGAGTTTCGACACGTTCCGTCTCTAGCTGGAAAGTCGCATTCATAGGCATGAGGCCGTCAACAACCATCATATTCTGAACAGAAGGATCGATGGTCAGCGTGCCTGTCAGCCGAACGGGTTCGTGGAAATAGCTAGGCGCCCAGTCCCCGTTCAACCGCACACGGATCATCTGGTTAGGCGGAGGTGGAGGCATGTGGCTGCACATCCCTCTTTCTGGCACCAAATACGCCACAGGCCGGCCGTCCGGATCGCTCGGAGCAGGAATGGCAAAGCCCGCGAGTGTGATTGTTCGGCCGTCGAATTGCGCGTTTCCGCTCGTTCCAGCCTTTCTTCGCCGCTCCGTCACGACCTCTCGCTGATCGAGTAGCCAGTCGACATCAATCCCATCAGCCGCCAAGGCATCCTCAGTCTCGGTCAGAAGCTCTTGCCATTTCTGCCTCTCTTCTTCGCTGCCACTATCCTGCTGTAACCTGCCGCGCAGCCGTACGACGTAAAGGACATCGTCGAATTGTTCGGCGCTAAGTTCGCGATAGGGGTCTTCAAAGACCTGCGCAGACGGATCTGGCAGGTCTGCCCAGTCCAACGCGGTTCCAGGCGTCGCCGCAGCATCATAACCGCACAAAACCAACCCTGCGAATACTGCGGAGCAAAACCAATTTCGCATGAATGCTCTCCGGCTGCTTTATCTGGTCAATCCAGTGTGTTTTTGTAGATCACACCGTCCTTCATGATCAGGCGGATTGTTTCCGGGCTGTCCGGCCTCGGGTCCGCACCAAACCACTGATCACCTGTTCCAACGACCGAGAAGTCTTCGAGGGGGTTGCCGTCTATCAGTAGGATGTCGGCATAGGCGCCTTCTTCGATCACACCCAGTTTGCCTTCTGGATAGGGGTTCATGAAATCACCGCTAAGTGCCGCGATCTCGCCGCCTACCGAAGTCAAGGTTACCATCGACGCATAGGGGCCGAAGAAATGGTTGTTCAGATGCTTCTCGTAGGCGATCTGAATGTTGCACGCCTCGACTGAGCCCACGCAATCGGTTTGGAACCCGCGCGGCGCCGGGCATTCCTTCATGCTGGGAATATAGGCTTCGAAGGTCGCCGAGGCCGATTTGGCTTTCCTCAAACTGTTAGGGTTGTTTTTCACGGACGGAACGTCAAGAAGGCCCGGATCAAATGCCGTGATGTTCGTCGTGATGTACGCTCCTTTTTCTTTCATCAAAGCAGAAATTTCGCAGTCAAAGTGAAATCCGTGTTCAATGGTTCTAACCCCTGCATTCAGGGCATTGATGATCGCTTCTTTGCGGTAGGAATGTGCCATGACATAGGTGCCGTACTCGTTGGCAACCTGAACAGCAGCCTCGATCTCTTCCTTCGAACCGGCGAGCAACTGCCATGGATCGAATGCCGAAATCACCCCACCTGATTGCATGAACTTCAGTTGCGTGGCACCCATGCGCAAGTTGTTGCGGCCATACATGTAAATTTCGTCAACACCGTTGACCTGTTGGGCCATATTCAGAGTGCCAAAGTTGGTCACCCCGCCCGGCGGAGATGTGAAAGATGCGAAGTCGGCATGGCCGCCGCGCGTCCCGAGAAATGCGCCGGAAGGATAAAAGCGGGGGCCGACGATCTGGCCTGCGTCTATGGCACGCCGCAGCCCGCCACCAGCGCCCCCGGCATCGCGAACGGTCGTGAAGCCCTGCATCAGGTACATTTCGGCCATCCGTGTCCCGTGGATGGCGAAATCCTCCCAGGTCGAGTTGGTTTCCATCTCGGCAATCGATGGCCCCATGAGCATCAGGTGCGCGTGATTCTCGATAAAGCCCGGTGTCAGAGTGCGTCCGCCACCGTCGATAACCTTCGCACTCGGCGCATCAATGGCATCGGTTGAGACGGACTTGATCAGATTGCCCTCGACCAGAACACTGGCATTCTCAATGCGTTGCTCATTCACACCGTCGAAGACATGCACGTTGGTAAACAGCGTTTGGGGTTCTTCTTGATCCTGAGCCTGCGCGGTCGTCGAAAAAGAAAGAACTGCCGCGACAATTGCCGTCGAGCAAAGAGACATTCGTAAGCCGGACATAAGTACTCCCTTCATATTCATGTTTTGCCAACTATAGTCTGGAATTCATTGGCTCGGTTGCCCCTTTTGAATTAGGATGTGCGAATGTGACTGCAAAAATGGCCACTTCTTAAAGCTAATCCAGACAAGGGTTATGAGCTTGCCTTTCAACTCCACCTCCCGAGAGCATAGCGAGGGCTTTATTCGCCTCTCTTTAGCTGCTCCGTTTCTGCAATATCTCACCGAACGTAAGATCAATCCGCAACCAGCATTGGATCAGGTCGGCTTGAAAGCCGAACTGTTGACTAACCCATCCGTGTTCGTTCACTCAGAGTTGGTTTACGGCTTGGTAAATGCTTTCTCAGAAGTGTCAGGGGATCGATACCTTGGACTGAATGTAGGGGAGACGTTTGACCTGCAAGAGTGGCCTCCATTCGCTCAAGCCCTGCAAACTACAAAAACGCTGTTCGAGTTTTTTACCCGCTTTGTTGGGCTTGTACCGCAGGAGTCCAATTCTGTGCGGCACAGCCTTATCATTGAAGCGGACAAAGCGACTTATCGTATCGATAGGCAACAGGAACCAACAGTCCCGCCCATTCAGGTAACCGGTTTTGGTGCTGCAATCTATGTACGCCTGTTGCAGACCGTCGTCGGCGATTCCTGGGACTCTTCGCGTGTGCGATGGGAAAGCAGATACATCAATGGTTTGCCTGTCAACTACAAAGGGATCGAGGTTGGCCTTGGAACCGATCCCGGAATGCAAATTAGTTTTCCTGTGGAATGGTTGTTTTTGCACCATGTCTCTGACGGCTCTGCCAAGCCGATGGTCTCACCGCGACAAGATGAAGAAGTAACTGTGGTGGCTGCTTTGCGCTCTGTCTTGCGCGGCAAACTGGATGAAACCGATTTGGGGCCGGAGATGGTGGCCGAGTTGCTGGGAATACAGCCGGAACGGTTCCTGAAAGCGCTTCAACAACAAGGCACAACGTTACCGCGCGAAATCAAACGGCTGCGTATCGATGTCGCCAAGGAGCACCTCAAAGATGACCAGATGACAATTGCGGAGATTGGTCTGATGCTCGGCTATTCTGACAAGTCCCATTTCACTCGCTTTTTCCGAAGTCAGACCGGAATGACACCGACCAAGTTCCGAAGCAAGTAAATGTGGTCGAGCCAAATGAACGCTTCGAAGATTAGGTCCTCGTGGGATCAGTTCGGAGAAGTTGTAGTGCGACGTTGAACAGGTTAGTCGACGACACGAATGGTTGGTTGCCACCGCCGATACAACCTCTGCAACTGGCCGTTTCGTTGTGTATTTCGGAGTTAGCAAAGCTTGGTTGCGAAGGTCCGGTTTGGGCTGGAAGCGGCCATCCGAAAACCTTCCCCGGCAATACGGCGATGGCGCGAAACAAGCAAAGAATGAGACCCGAAGATATGGAGCCTCGAACCAAGAAAGTTGAAGGTTAATGCGCCCAAAGTTTTGGGCTAAAAATGCAACTCTTTGGGCGAAATGCAAAGCTATGGGCGCACCTACAATAGTCTGTAGGTGCGCTCATAACGCTGCATTCCTAACATTGATTTCATTGAAGAAAATCTTGGAAGCTTGCCCATAACTCTGCGCGGTATTTGCGCATAACTTTGCACGATTTACCCATAAGTTTGCGTGCCACAGAGAACCCATCGAACAAACCAGCTCCTATGGCTTATCTGCAATTCTCAAATGCAACTTATTCCCAATCGCCAGCAGACGAGCGCCACGTCTTAGCGTCCGCATCCCAAACACTGGCGGTGACGCAAGGCGTTGGGTTTATTCCGTCGCAATTGGATCCATGAATATCTGCGACGACAACGCGTTGACGCCCAAAATCAACGACCGTCCAACCTTGGTTAAGCAAAGAGTGCACCTCTTCACTAACCCAAAAGTGCGACATGCATCCGCCAGTTCCGCAATAAAGAGATGCGGCGCTTGAACACGCGAAACCAGACTCATTCAGAACCCAGTCGTGTTGAAGATCTCCGTCGAGATCGACCCTTTCAACCGCGCCCCAGGCTATGTCAAACTGACCGTTGTTGAACTCCGCGCATGCCTGCGCCGCCAGATCAACCTTTGCTCGCAAACCGGTTGGAAGTTGCGAAACGTCAGCCGCGACAACTGGTGAGGTCCAAACCAGGCCCGAACCAAGCAGGATCGCAGATACCAAACGTTTCAAGTAGCTTGCCAATTGGGAAGCCGGTTGGAAGGTGGCTTCAGTTGCATTGTTCATACCTGTAGTCCCCGTATTCCAGCCAGTTTGCCGAGCCTTCTTTAAAAATCAGAAATTCGGACCTGTCTTCCCCAAGTAGGGCAACCACAAATCCGGCCGGTGGCTCAGAGTTTCCGAAGTAGCTGTAGGCTGTGATGGCTCTGATCGACTCGCCGTTGACCGTTACTCGCGCGTCCCACTCCCCCTCTGGATTGTCCAAAATTACGGGTTCGATCACGCGTTTTTTCGCTCCGCCACCACAATAGACAATGCCTTCGGGCGCTTCGTAGGAGGTCTCTTGGCTAACTTCTAAATCGCACGCAGAACGAAGGGACCGAATTGCTGCGCTGGAACCTTTCAAGTCAAAAATTCCGTAGCTGACATCTTGATCAATCATCGACAGATTAACCGATGCATTGGCCGCAAGCTGGTCCAGAACAAAACCATAGTCCGGCTGACTATTGAAACTGACCTCGACGGGATAGTTGTCGACGATCTGCACGGCAGCGTTTTCTGCGCCAACCTGAAATGCTCCAACTTCGGTGGTGCCGTTCTTCAAGAAACGAATGGAAAGCCCCTGCTTGTCCGCAATGTCCTGGCTGTCTTCGTATCCAGCCGGAGCAAAGCGAATACGGTCACACTGAAGTTCCAGCGTCATGTTTCCTGTCTGAATAAACGCATTGGGGTTGGGCCCGGAGCTGAACGACCACTCTGCTGATGCTGTGGTCGCCACTGCCATCAGTAGCATTCCAATGGAAATGGTTTTGCAGCTCATTTTTTTTCTCTCCATTGAGTTACGGTTCGCACTGTCGTTCAGCAGAAGTTCCAGCCAATTGCCCGGACAGCCAGATCAGGAAACAGGTTCGCCGTATTCGTTTGCGCCTTCTTGGGAAGGTCGTGTCAGCCACCAGATCATCAGAATGGACAGAACCAATTGAAGGATTGAGACAACAACGATACCGGTCACACCCAGGACGGCCGCAGGTCCTCGCAATGCATCGGGATTTTCGGTCCCTTGCTCCAATACTGAAAAGAACGCTACCCCACCCAGCATAACAAAAAGCGTTGTAATGCTGAGCGCCATCGGCAGCAGCAAGTACCAGCCAGGTCGTCCTGTATCATGCAGCCTCCGCCAACCGGCGGCCAGCATAGGTATGAGAACAGCCAGCTGGAAAACAGAGGACAGAACCCGAGATCCCTGCCCTGTTTCGGGGTTGGTCCCGAATATGATCGTATCCAGCACAGCTAAAGCAGCACTCACGAGAACCACAAACAAGAAGAACCACCAATATTCTGAGCGTAAAGCCCGGCCGGAGAACTGGAAGTACTTCGAGAAACACGTTTTAACGGCTTCACCAAATCCCATCTTTCAATCCTTTTTCAGTTTCTGTGCGGCCTCAGAACGCCTCGCCGAGCCAAAAGATCACATTCGCCCTTATGGACGCTCCCACTTACCTTTTTGTTTGAAAGCAGAAGCCTATCGCACGAAAGCGTAGTGAATTTTGCGCGCGGAAAAAATATTGATTTATTAAAAATTAGATTCAAACATGCGAATTCGACACAACTTTATTTTACCTCCGTTGTTGTCGTTGCTGCTCGCTGTGCCGAGCCCTTCCGACTGCTGGAGTGAGTGCTGGCGGTCGGAAGGCACTTTACAATGATTGAGCGCTGGGAGGACGCGATGCTCAGACTAAACGTACTCGCCCTATTTCCAGAATTCGCTCGAGCTTTTGCCAGTGTCGTCATTCAGCTTTCACACGTCGTCGGCGGTCTCGGTAGTCAAAGTAAAATCGCTCTGCCCGCCAAGCCCCCCGCGACAAGTTGTTGGAAAGGGAAATCACAGGGTCGAAGTATGTTCCATAGCCTGCTCTGACGCGAGAGCTTCAAACAAGCGCATCCAATTTCACTAATTTCAAGGGAACCAGAGGGAGAAGAAAATGTCTAACAAGATGGTGATGATTGCAGGCGCGACATGTTTCGCACTGCTTGTAGCCTGCGACGATACGAGTACATCAAGCGCGTCCGCCGAGCTCACGCCGGCTCAGCAGGCGTGTTTGCGAGATGTAGCCAACACGACGAACAATTCGCAAGTCGTGGTGCTCTCATCCGCGTTTAGCGAGGCGGGAACACAGGTCACAGTCGGCGTTGGCGAGGATCGTGCTCCTTGGAATTGCATTGCTTACAGTGATGGCGCGACAGCTGGTATCGAGTTCCTGGGCGACGAAGGCGCATTGTGACCTGTCTGCTGCGTAGCTGAAAACGGCTGCGCAGCACTGGCTTGATCTGCTGAGGCTCGACTTGGTTTGTAGAACCACCATCATCGTATTCGCGGTCCTGTACCTGTTTGCGTTAGTTGCGTTCTTAACGGGCACATTTGGCTGGTTGGGACAGGAACGAGACCCTTTGTCCGGAGTGTTCCTGCTGCCGTTGGGACTACCTTGGATACTTGTGGCGGACTTGGTCTCGGAGGCAGCCAAGCCGTGGTTCGCGGCGCTTGCACCGGCTCTCAACCTTTTGGTGCTGGTCTTGATTTGTAGATGGGCACGCAGTTTGCGGCAGCAGTGAAGGCTGAGCTCGTTCTCACCAACAGGGAGAAAAAAATGGGGAAAGTGATCTTGGGAATTGTGATCGGGCTCGTCCTCGGCGTGGTTGGGGCGATGACCTTGGGTGGCGGGGCCGCGGTGGGTGTCGGCGTTGCGACAGGCTTGTCCGCCGGTGTCTGCACCACATTGAAAGGAGCACAAGCTGAGAACCTTATCACCGCCGAGCAAGCGGATCAGATCCTCAACCGCGTAAATTCCGAAATGGCGTCACTGCAAGGAATTGAAACGACGGACGAGATCGTCGGCAGCGCGCAGGCATGCGATGAATTTCTGTCAAAGTTACGAGACGCGAAGTGAAGTTCCACTTTGTACGGAACAAAACTCTAAGGATCAGCCAGCAAGGGACCATCGGATGAAATTCGCTGTACTCAAATTCCTCGCACCGATGTTCGCAATCGCAGGCACGGCTTCTTTTGCAATGTCTGAAGCAGACGACGCGTGTATCGATCATTTGCGACAGGTTGGAGGACCAGACGGTCAATCAGGTACGATTGAAAGCTCAGAGTTCTCAGAAGCGGGCACGCTCGTCATGCTACGAGACGCAGGCGGAACACTTTGGCGCTGCATCGCGTACAAGGATGGAAGCATCGGCGAGATGTCGGTTGTCGAGGCGATGGATGATGGCGGTGGAGCCATGGCGGGCGCCGCCGGTTCTACCGGTAGCCAACGTGTCAAATTCGATGCTGGCTCCACCGGCGCAGAACTCGTTGGTGACCTCGCGCCCGGCGCCTCTCAGCAATATGTTCTGGGTGCCAAAAACGAACAGTTCCTCTACGTCCGCGTTGCTCCGCGAAATGGCTCCTTGGACTACGTTATTCGTAACCCCGACGGTTCTGAACTGTTGGGATTGATGTCGGCGGACAAGGAGTATCGAGGACAGCTTTGGCAATCTGGTGATCATGTCGTGGAGGTTATCAATCGCAGCAACTCTTCCGTCAGCTACAACGTAATTTTCGGAATTGAATAGGTGATCAATCAGAAACCCCGAAACGTTTCCCCCAAAAAGCTAGGAAAAACAGATGAAATCCAAAGTACTATTGGTGATAGGCACGATGTGCATTTCTGCGCTTGCAGCATGCGATGAGAGTAGCGGTTCGGTAGATGCAAGTGCACCAACTGTGGGCAGCTCTAGCGATCTTTCGTCATTTGAAGGCGCAAGAGCGGGCCAAGCTGAAATGGGTATTCAAAGTCTCGGATTTGAACTCATCCGAAGCGAAGGGCTGACCTCGTACTGGTTTAACAAGGATACTGGTGCCTGTGCTCGGATCACGACATCCGAGGGAAGGTACTCAGATGTAGCTATGCTGCCATCAGGTGACTGCTGACACATTTCCATCGATCCCAAATCTGAAAGAAGGAGCTCACACTTGCATTTCGACCTGGCACATGCGGCGGTCATCATTGCCGCTCTAGTTATCACAAACATGGCATTGAAATCGGCAGGCGTGATCAACGAAGAAAACAAGCACCAATGGAACTGGAAAGTTGTTCTAGCCTAACTCGTGGTCGTCGTTATCATCAATCTGGTGTGGCCCATTTAAAGTTTCATAACGTTAAGTTAACCGCCCACTTGAAATGGTTATCGTGAACCAGCCCTTCCGAGAGTATATCAGGTCGGAAGAGTGTAACCATCAAGTGCTCAAGAATAGGAAGGAGCTGGCATGCGGTTTTTGATGTCCCTCATATTCATTGGTGTTCTCGCAACCGCTGCCAATTCTGACGTGACCAGTCGAAACGGTGGCCCAAGCGACAGTCAATTGCTTTCAAATGGTAGCAACGGCGGCGTTGATGGTGTCGCTTTCTTTCGCCCAGTCTTAAGCGGAGTATTGTATCGCTCTGGTTTCAAAGGCGGCGACAAGGAGCGAACAGGCCTAAGTGAAGGTCAACGCGAAACTCTATGTGGTGAAGGTTTCTCAATCGGGTTTTATGCCGACTTTGGCAAAAACACTGAATACGGTCGCACCAGTTGTGGAAACGGATCCTTTGACTATCAAAGCGCCAGATCCTCCCGACCCGGTGCTATCATGGCGTCCATACACGAGGTAATTGAAAACCCTGGAAAGGGCCCTGTTCTGGTGCACTGCATGTGGGGCGTTCATTCCTCAGGTGCATTGTCGGCTATGGCGCTCGTTCAGTTTTGCGGTTGGACAGAAGAAAGGGCCAAGGAATATTGGAATGATGCCCGAAACGGAGCCCCTTGTTCAGGCGGGTGCGACCAGTGGATTGACTCAAAATTCTCCAACTTCAGTGTCGACCCAAAATTGAAGATCTCCAACGAGCAACAGGCAGCGATTTGCCCCAAATGATATTGGGAGGACTATCCAAATGAAGTTCAACCTTTTGGGGTCACTTGTTTTCATTGCACCCACTGCCTTGTGGGCGAACGACGATGTTCTCGGTGAAGCCACGACATTTGATAGTCCCAACGGCGTTACTGAACGCTGTATTCGGATCGAAAAAGTTCCAACGGGCGAGTATAAGAAAAGCGATCTTGAGGAAGAAACGGCCTATTGCGAGATCGATTTCTATGCCTCCGAAATTGCTATTTGCCCAAAAACCTGGAGCACCAGCCCAGGAATGGCAGTCTACGATATTTCAGAAGGACCCTACACGGGGAACCGTTTTGAATTCGAGAGAAACGCTTGCAAAGAGGGGAAGTCCGCAAAAGATCTGGCCAAGGACAGAGTGGCCAAGTTCAAGTCCACAATGAACCAAAAGGGCACCAGCGGAACGTTTTCCACCTCGTCGCTGCTTTACTATCATTTCTCCAGATTTTTCGACGCGACTGTCAAAGTTCCAGTCGCCGTTTGGCGTAGCATGGACGCCCAGGCGCATTTTTCCGAAGTCGCAGAGCCTGGCCTTGCGATTTCTGGTGGCTCTCATGGCGGGCGCATGAACCACGAAGGCTGGCGGGTCTTCGCAGCTGCGGATGCTGACCCGAAATCATACCAGCCAACCGACGATCTATTCACCGCGGATCTAACGCAAATTTACGGTGTACTGCTTGATAGTCCTGGGCATCGATACGGCTCGGAAATCAACGGCACCCGCAAGTCTGGTTGGGGGAAAGGCCAAAACCGTGATTTCCAGGAAACGCCTGCTTTCTTGGCTTTGCGTTCCTCAAAACCCCTGCCAGAGGCTATTGAAGAGGGCGTTAAAGAAGGCCGAAGAGACCGGATGATCAACAAGGATCTCGGCCCCGATGTCAGTGACCAACAGATGGCATTTTGGATGCAAGAACTTACCGAGATTGTTCTACTCGACTTCATCTTCAGCCAGCAGGACCGTGTAGGAAACATAGACTTCACACCCTATTGGTATTGGGTCGAAGACGGAAAGCTAAAACATAAGAAAACGAAGCACCATCAGCCGAACGATGGAGATATTCCCGCCGACGCATTATTGATCCGTCGCAGCAATCTAAACGACAACGATGCTGGCGGGCGTGTCGAGTATGCCAACTTCGCGAAATCTACTCAAATGCTGGAGAAAATGCGGCACTTCTCTCCAAGTACGTATCGGCGCTTGGTTGCATTGAATAGTGACCTTCAGTCCCAAGGCCCGGTCTATGACTGGTTGTCGCAAAGCTTTGGATTGTCAGACAGTCAGATTGTACAAGTTGTCAAAAACACTGCGCTGGCAACGTCCATCCTCCAGAGCAATTGTTCTAGTGGTGATTTGATGTTCGACTTGGATCCTGTCGCATTCTTTTTGAGAAACGACACCGAGGTAGAGGTTGTGGATTGTAATGACCCTTAAGCGTTCTGCCCTTGTTGCGGTGATCATTTGGACCAATCTGCTCGCCAGCAAAGCGGCGGCATTGGATGTCATCGTCATATCGGATTTGAACGGAAGCTACGGTTCGGTAAGATACGATACCCGCGTCGACAAGGCGATTGAGCGCATAATCGAGATTGATCCAGATCTGGTTATTTCGACCGGAGATATGGTTGCGGGACAGCGCATTCCCAACTTGTCCGACAAACAGGTCAGGGAGATGTGGAAGGCGTTTCACGAGGCCGTATCAGATCCTTTAGAGGCTGCCGGCATTCCATTTGCAGTCACGCCAGGAAACCATGATGCCTCTGCCTACCGTGGGTTCGAGCGTGAAAGAAAAATATACGCAGAGGAATGGGTTCCGAGAAAACCAGACGTCGATTTCCTGGTTTCAGATGACTACCCGTTCTTCTACGCATTTGAGATGCAGGGCATTACTTTTGCGTCTCTGGATGCAACGACACTAGGACCTCTATCCGGTGACCAGCAGGACCGCCTACAGGAACTGGGTGCAGACGGAGACCCGATTGTCACTTTCAGTCACCTCCCACTTTGGCCGTTCGCGATCCAGCGCGAACGCGAAATCATCGGTGACCCAACACTTGAAAAAATCTATCTGGAAAGCGGTGTTGTTCTGCATCTGTCAGGCCACCATCATGCCTTCTACCCCGGTTGGAAAGACGGTGTGGCTTATGTCTCTCAAGCTTGTTTGGGAGGTGGTCCACGGCGGCTTATTGGCGATAGCACCAGATCACCTCACAGCTTCACTCATGTTACGTTCCAGCCGAACGGAGAGTTTGGGATAGCAGTATATCGAGGGCCTGATTTCGAAAGGTCGGTAAACTTCAAGTCGCTCCCGAAAGAGATCAGATCCCCGAATGCGGTGTTGAAACGTTTAGACCTTGTTAAATGACTAGAGGTTGAGTTTCAGTTCAACTTTTTCAGGAACCAGATCGTTTATCATCTCTTCTATCCGAGCTTCTGAAAGTCCACCCGAGGTGATGAACAATAATGAAACGCGAGATTTTCCGGGGACGTGGTGTTTTCTGACCAGCTTCCATCCAGCGTCTGCGGCCATAGCTTCAATGGCGCCGCTGACATTCAACGAGTGCTCTTCGTCTGAGGCCTTGAGGGAAATCTCTACACCCTTGTTTCTTCCACCAAGCCAAATGAAACACCAACATACAACCGCCACCAGTGTGGCCATCAGCGGCAAGCCCAGACCGACCGCAAGACCAAGAACGGTCACGATTATCATTTCGACAGTGTCCACCGGATCATCGAGATTGGAGCGGAACCTGAGCAACGCGCCGATGCCAAAGATAACGAAACCGATCATTGAACCGTGCTGAACCACCAGAAAACCAACCGCCATACCGATAAGCGCATACAGGAAGAAAAGCCTTGGCATAACTATGTCGCGGACGCTTCTACGGGCTTTACGTCTCACCGGATGATAGACGATCAAGCCAGCCAGAATGATCGTGACGATCACATCGAGCGTGAAGAAATACAGTTCCTGTTTGCCACGAAACTGCGTCCACCGGCGTTCGATAACGATTTCCGACCCCGAAGCCCCGGCCAGCATCGTCGCAGGGTCGACTTGTGACACCGCAGCACCTGGCAACAGCAGCATCAACAACACGGTCACAAATGTGAGGGTCGTATTCAACTTGTCTTCCTTCCTGCTCACGCCAAAGGCTTACGCTTAACCAAAGGCACATCATGCCCTATTCAATTCAATCGCAACAGGCGGGATCAGGTAAAGAGATTACAGTGCATTCTTCGGACAACGTATCCGGACTGTGATACGAACGCTGATACAGGGATGTGGTCCAAGCGCGAGAGAATCCAATGACAGAAAACAGAGTGTTTTCGTCAAAAGCTGAAATTTCACGGTGTTTCTGCAAACTTAGACGACTCGCTTTTGCAGCCAGCTTGGTTGCGGCAGCCTTCTTGCCTTGGACCGATTTTGCCTGCGCCGAAAGTGCTGGTTTGGTTCTGGTCGATAAATTCAAGGTGGCAGACAAATCAGAGGGATTTTCAGAGCCTTCCGGCTTGGCAATGTCTAACGCTGAAGGCTTCTTGTGGTCTGTAAGTGATGCCGAACCTAAACTGCACCTACTCGGAGTCGACGGGGTATTGGGAAACTCTTTCAAGTTGCCAGCATTGGCAGGATCAGATTTGGAGGGTGTTGCACCTCGAAAGGATGGGTCTGTTTTGGTGCTTCAGGAAACTGATCGATCAATTCTAGTCGTTCACCCGACTGACCCCATTCAACTAACTACAATCCCTCTCACATCTCTCAAAGGCTACTCGGACGCCGCTGAATTGCTCGTCGGTAATCCTTTGAACAAGGGACCTGAGGGCATCGCCGTCGACCCGGAATCCGGGCGGGTCTTCATTGGCATTGAAGGAAAACCAAGGTTGTTAATGGTCGTATCACCAGCGCTAGACGAAATTGTTGAGATCATTCCTTTAGCCCGCGATGCAGGTTTTATCTCCGAGCGTGTAGATGATGATGAACTGGATTTGAGCGGCCTAGCATGGTCCCCGTCCTCACGTTCTCTTTGGATTGTGAGTGACAAAGGCCGTCAAATCTTCGTCTACAATCCAGAGTCCAAGTCCGTAAAGTCTATCAGTTTGAGGTTCACAGAAGATGGCAAACAAAAGGAAGTTAAACATCCCGAAGGGATCGCTCTCGATGAGACCAGAGAGCTTCTCTATATCCTGACAGACGATGCCAAGAAATCGCGGCTTTATGTTTTTAATATCCCCAAGTTTTGATCGCTAGAGAATGAAGCCCACATCGCCACAATAGCTTCCGCAAGTTATTGCAGCTAGCTTACCACTCCTCTTCGTTGGTCCAACCTAATCAGAACCGAACACTTAAGTTTGCACCGAGGCCATGCTCTTGGCCGTTGGAGCGAACTGAATAGCCATATCCTGCCGTTAGTCTGGCCAGATCAGAGATCTGATACCCTAGCCCCAGACCAAGCACGAAGCCATTTGCCCCTCTGTTTTGTCCGACTTGTGTGAACGTGCCAAATATCGGGCTCGTTACAGTGATTTCGTGCTCACTGTCTTTGTTGGCAAAGAAGTCATATTCATACCGGGCAAAGGCGATTGGGGTTAGCAAACCACTCTCTGTCAAGAAGTCGCGTTGATAATCAACTCCAATGGAAGCAACCAGGGACTCCGCGTTTGCTTTTTCAATTGAGTAGTTGAAATCACCACCGCCAGTCTCTGTGCCTGAACCTTGTTGAATACGCCCGTAGTTCAATCCAAAAACCGTAGAAACCCTTGCACCGCTGTCCAAGTTAAACAGCTTCCTTGCCTGGATACCGGCATGGATGCCCTCTTCGTCCAAATCAGACTTTGCCTCGCCTCCCGTAAAGCCATCAACGGAAGGGTTGTTCCGTTTGGCGTCCGTTTCACCGAACATGTAACCGATCAGCCCTGAGAACTCCCACGTTCCGGTTGTTGTACGCCCATAGACGCCTACGTGATAGCTGTCGGTCGAAAAGTCCTGATCGACTTGATCGTGCTCATCCATGGAGGACGTTCCGAAACCTGCATACACGCCGACCACACCTCTATTGGTACTTGCGACATCCGCTCCAACCAAAATGGTGCCCAGCGAATAGTCGAATGTCCCGAGGCCGTTACTTCCATCAACGTCCCCGCTTACATAGGCCGTGTCGATCCACCAGCGCCGATCAGAGCAGTCGATTGCGCCACTAGGGTTCTGGGCCGTGTCGATGCCGCCTGAAGCAACCGGTTGATCCTTGTTGTTGAAGCCGACCGCTTGATACTTGCGGCAATCAGCGTGGCTCAGAACTGTGTTGGTTATCAGGTCTAATTGCTCAAGCCCAATGGTCAGGTTGGAGGAATAGGGCTCGGCGTGTACACGGTTAAACCCAGCCAGGCCTGAATTGGTAAGCGTGTTTACGGCATTACCCAAGGTTGACCCATTGGTCAGATTGGTTCCGGGTGACATGTTTGTGGTGTTGGCCACCGCACCAGCCAGATTGCTGGCATTTGGCGAATTGGTAACTGCTGGGTTCTGAGGCAAGCTTGAGACCGGTTGCGCCGTGAATGCGATATCGATCTGACCATCTGTGGTCGGCGTGTTGGCTATCGTCAGATTGGACAAGGCTGGAAGAGATCCTCCTGCAACGAGCGTCGGTGAGTCTCCATCAAAACTCGAGGCTTGAAAAACCGTGTAATTGTTGCCGGCAGCATAGTCTTGCGCTGTCAGGCCGGGCCGAGCAGCTTCGACTTGTATAGTCGCGCTATTAATCCCTGTCACCCGCCCGCTGGATGACACCAAGTCAGCTTTCTGCCCGGCAGTCGGATCGACTTCACTTAAGATCCTTGACCCAGTTTCAAAGGCGATGCCGCCACTGTTGTTGAGTGTACCAATTGAAAAGCCCGGCGAAAGCACCCCCCCATTCTTAACTGTGAAGTTGAATGCGTTCACGCTTCCCGTTCCGGCCAAAGTGCCATAATTCTCAAAGTTTACGGTGTTCAAACTGCTTGCTGCATCGAGCCGAACGGTCGTGCCTGCCGCTATCGCCATGTCACTGGTTGAAGAAATCGAACTATTCGTCAGCGTGAAATCAGAAGCCTCAGCAACCCGAGTCTGAATATAGTAGGCCCCAAAAACTACTTCGGTCGCTCCCATAACGGTAAGGTTGTCATAGGTTAGCGGGCGGTCGGACTGGAAGTAGACTTCAGTGGGGTCGATATTCGCGCCGTTGAAGGGAGCGAACGTCATTGATCTGCCGGAACCAATCGAAGTTCCAATGAGGTTCACTCTGAGCTTCCCGTTGATGTTTGTTGCCAACGCTTCCCGGGATACAAAGTCTCCGCTGCCGGCGGCGACATCAACATTCAGAAGAGTTAAAACTGAAGCATTGCTGGAAACGGTATTTTGGCCAGGAACATACAACTCGATTTCACCTGAGGACGTGATCGAGGAGTTTCCAATTGTAAGTCCTGTAATGGGTCCGTTTGGGATCGGCAGACACGTGCGCTCCGTCGTTGAGATTGTTTGATTAACGCGAGTGTTTTCAGATCCGGATGAATACTCTATCCGGGGAGAACCCAATTCTACACAGGCCTGGGAACTTTGGGCGTGCGCGCTGGCGGATAGTATCAGATAAATTGAGATCGCTGAGCTGAATTCCATCAAAGTCTTGCACCGCGAAACTCGACTTAGACTTACAAGCCTACCGATTGCCATCTGCCTTATCCTCGCTCAAAAAACGTGAGTCAAATCTACCTTAAAGCCCAATGAGAAAAATTAAGTTTGTTTTGTCTTTGTAAGAAGTTTTCTGTGGCAATTGAGCAATCCTAATGAGCAAGAAGGACTACATCGGTCTCCGCGCAGTCGATTAAACTACCCGCACCGCTCCGTCGTCATCTCGTTAAACACCCGTACAGAGCTTGCTCACCTCAGAGAACGGCAGCACCCAGGCTAGTACTACCGCCTTGGTGATTTTGCGAGCACGATAGATACGTTGCGCGTCTTTCTACTCCTTGTGATCGCGATTGCGCACAGCACTAAGGCACATGCCAAAGCTTGTTGAAAAGAGATGGCTTCGCCAAAGGCAAGATATCCCACGGCAAACATCGTGGGTAATTCGATGCTTCCGACGACCGCAGTTTGGGAAGCCCCAATAACAGGTGAGCATGTCGTGTAAATAAGCTGGGGCACGAAAGCGGTAACCAGACCAATACCAACAATGAAAAGCCAATCGGATTGTTCCCTTGGGAGAAGTTCTCCAACCTCGGCACTAAGGATGAGCGGTGCGAGGCCCAGTACAGACCCAACAGAAACTGACGCGATACGTGCCAACGGCGCAATCCGTGACAATCTGTGTACCAGGACGCAAATTCCGAAGCCAAACCCAAATGGGGCGGCAAGGGATAGCAGCAGCGTTGGTAGGTATTCCGCAGCCACTGACGCAGGCGAGCCAGCAATGACAGCTGCACCCACAATCAGACCAGCGGCCAACACGGCGCGTCGCGTCGGTGCATCGCCAAACACAGCCCAAGCAATAACTAAGGTGAACACCGGATAGGTCATGTAAAGCACACCCACCGTCGATGCGGGCAGCTTCTCCAGCGCCGTTACATATCCGATCCAACCAAGCCCCATTACGGCTCCGGCGAAAAGACCCCAAGTGATCTCTCGCCATTCTTTTCGGTGCACGATGAGAACAGGAAGCAGAAAAAGAGCGGCAACAATGTACCGGTAGAATGCGACCGCATAGGGTGCAACGCCCTGTTCGGTTAGGCTGCGGCTGAAGTAGGGAACCAGGCCGAAACAGATTGAAGCAAAAAGCACACCAATAACCGCGAATGCGTAAGGGATGGATGGTCGATTTCGCGCAGATGTCGTGGCCATAATCTGTAGCTATCACCCATTTGCATCTTCGTCTTCAGAGATTCTACGAAAGAATGCTTTGTCCCGCACACCGGTCGTTCACTGAATTTTTCTGAGCGACCGCACTGAGCCCAAAGCGTAAGGAGAAGCGAGTCTCCTGTATCATTAAGCAATGGTTCATTCGCATCATTGCCAAAAGGAAAAAGGGCCGTGCTAGGGAAAATCCGACAAACAGAGGCCCTTCAGAGATCGTTACAAGCCCTCTAAGGGCAAAAAAGACGGCCCCAGAAATCATTCCTGACTTTATCTTCGAAGGACAAGTGTCTTACTTCGCTGAGCTCAAGGAGCCTATCCCCAGTATCTGAAACATGTCCAAAAAGCGTAAGCTCCACTTCCACGCCATCTTCGATGTATTGAAAATGCTGCGTTGGCCCGAACACCTGAACTGGGTCAGAGTGGATGAATACAATCTCCCCTGACATAGGTATCAAGACTTTCTCGATATAGAAGTCCGCCTCTGGTGCGATATCCAGGATCTCTCCATTCTCCCTGTGGCCATCCCACTGAACCTCGCAGAGGACCGTATCAGCGTCGATCCTCAGAACGTGTGGTTCACGGTCTCGAATGAATGGCTCTGGAGGCCAAGCCTCCTCAGCCTGGACGGAAGCGCCAATTGAACAGACCAGGGCGCACAGCTTCATAATGTTTTTCATCTCTTTCCTCAGCAGTGCTCAAAGAACCCCATGATGCACTCTTTGGCCATATGTTCGGCCTCTTTGACTTCCTCATAGGGAAGGGCAGCAGCAATCTTGTTGAGGACACTCAGGCGCTTTTCATCGTCATAACCAAAGCGAAGAGAGATGAGTAACCACATCATTCCCCTCTTCAGATCTCTGTCAACAACCTTCCCATTGGCATACATCAAGCCCAAAAGGGCTTGAGAGTTCACATTGCCTTTGCGAGCACCAATGGAGAGCCATTCACTTGCAAGCGCATCATCTTTCTCAATGGTTTCCGTTCCATAGTAATAACTAGCCCCAAGGTGATACATCGATTCAGCATGGTCAGAATTCGCAGCCTCTTCATACCAGTATAGTGCTTCATCAATGTCCTGAGTAATCTCATCAGTCTCTGGAGCTTCCAGCATGCGCGCGAGAGAGTACTGCGCCGGCAAATACCCGTCCTCTGCTAGAGCCCTGAAGTGACGAACCGCATGTTCAAAAATCCCGGCCTGATATAACTCGACGGCAAAGTGATAGGCTTTCCGCCTTTCACCTGCATCATTGATAAGGTCGTACACCTCATCAGTAATAATGACGGTTTCGTACACTCCTCCATTGACATAATCGAACGGAGAGCGGCCCTGCTTATTCTTTGCCAAGACATCTGCGCCTTCTTTGATATAAAGCGCAACAACGTCTGCGTTTGCCCCTCCATCTCGGAGGATGTGCCAGTGCAGAGGCGTGTTCCTCGCCTGCTTGTCTGGCGTGTTAACATCACCCCCGGCAAAAATGAGAGCGTCTGTGAAATACAAGGCATCTTCATCGTCCGGGTCCAACGCAGCCCAGATCAACGGCGTTCGCCCGTCCTCCATATGACCATTGGCATGCTCACCATCCGCAACAAGAGGAATAACATCAAACCCAGATTCGAGACTGAACATAAAGTCTCGGGAGCAGAGCCTGTTGCACTCGGGTGTCTGCGCATGTGCGATACCTGCAAGCACTACAAGGATAGAAAAAGGATCGTTCTTCGCATTCTTGGACCTTTGGAAAGCTAATCTGAGTTGAAATCATCTTTAGTGACCATAACAACTCACCCAACAACAAATTCCATTTCTTGAGTGTGATTGCTCTTAAAGTTATTGAAAAGACACACTTGTTCATGTCTTTTGCTCCATGCAGGCTCGCCGAATAAGCTTCTACTGCCATTCACGAGCACTGTTGGCGGGCGCAGTTTCAGGACCGAAAAAGCAATATACGGTGCTGGTGAAAATGCTGGTATTTTGCAAGACCTCGATGTCGCACAGCTTGTGCTTCAATAGCGTGAAGGAAGGAAGTTCCGATCTTACCTGACCGACTGAAAGCTTTCCTGGCAAAGCTTCGGAAGCCTGATGCCATAAAACCGTTGCCGATAAACGTTATTCTAAAGGAAACACACGGAAGACTTTTGGAACTGTCGTTCGCTGAAAGTTCACTCAAGCGGCAGAACGAAGTCTCTTTCTTGCTTGAATTTATGCTCAGCGAGTTGAGCTTGACCCAACCAGAAGCTTTGATCGAACCAAAGAATTTGGCCCATGAATTCATTTTAGCAATGATCGACAAACGCGAAGACGATGCAGCTAAACTTGAAAACGCAATTCTTCATTTGGTGCGTGGTGCTGGTCCCAGTGAAGAACAAGTATCGAGGGTCATGATGTTCATGGTTGCTCCAAACAGAGCGAATGATCTCAGCTGGTCACCTGTCGGATAAGCATCCAGCTTATGAGTTTTGCTTGTGACTTTCGCCTGAAATGCGGAGGAGATTAGAAACCTCCTCTATTATCATGTCGACTCTACTAAATGTTTCCAGGCTACATGCCGAAGACTGCCCAGACGCGTTCAATGCGCGACCTCAAGAATTGCGCAGTTCGACTTGAGCAGCCTCATCTGACTGGTCCAATTTGATTGTTAGTGCATCGTCGGCCTGTAATCCATTGGGATGATGGTTTCAGGTGCTGGCGGGCGATAGCCCAATGCACTGTGGG
>NZ_JBQFQF010000021.1:0-27542 GCF_056536745.1 Ruegeria sp. CJ2 | reverse complement strand
CCACAGTGCATTGGGCTATCGCCCGCCAGCACCTGAAACCATCATCCCAATGGATTACAGGCCGACGATGCACTAACAATCAATTTGGACCAGTCAGATGAGGCTGCTCACGGAAAAACGTTCGCTCACACCAGGTGACATCCATCTAGTCGGATGACGCATCTGCTTTATCGGGTTCAATCGACCTTTGGTGAACTACGCAGCTCTACAAATCAAACATTTGATCGAGAATGATCTAGCTGAAACAGCGGCGCAGAACTGGCTCGGCATCGAAGCGCCGTAGTACTCAGCACCAAGGTCAGCGATGCGCAGAAACCGGACTTTGCAAAGTCTCGCTACGGCATCAAAACGGACGCTTATAGTGTCTCGGATGTTGCGGGATAGATTCCCAAAAGCGGTCATTGATCTTTTGTACGGCCTCCCAAGCCGCCTTCGCGTTTGGATCGCAGAACGACAGCGTCTTCTCAACTTGTAGAGTTCTAAGCCAGGCAGGTTCGATTTCTCTGTTGCCCTCCACCGCATCAAGGCTTGTATCGTGCGTACTCGAAGTCCATATACACAAGGCTTACGTTTTTCTTTTTCGACCTGCTGTCTCCCCAATTCGGCGTTCAGTCTTTCGATTCAGACCGACCACGCCGAGTCGCCGCAATAATGCGGGCGGCAAGTATTTGGAGATTTCCACCATGGCAAATGGCACAGTAAAATGGTTCAACTCGACTAAAGGTTTTGGCTTTATCGAGCCTGAAGATGGCAAGCGCGATGTGTTCGTACATATCTCAGCAATCGAACGTTCCGGCCTTAGTGAATTAAAAGACGGTCAGAAGGTTACTTTTGACGTCGAAGCTGGCCGTGACGGACGCGAAAGCGCCGCCAATCTGGCACTCGCCTGACCTTTTTTAAGGGCACCCTTTTCGGGTGCCCTATTGAACAATGGGCTACAATAAGCCATTGGAGAACAAATAACTTGCAACCTAAAGACTGGACGCGGGTGCTCGCGCAATACCGTGTTGCCGATGCGAAGCGCAGTGTTTTTGAACTTGCGATCACAGTTGCTCCCTTATTTGCGCTATGGGCCCTAGCGTGGTTTGCGTTATCTTTTAGTGTCTGGATCGCAATACTACTGGCCATCCTGAATGCCGCGTTTCTGGTCCGTATCTTCATCATTATGCATGATTGCGGTCATGGATCTTTCTTTAGAAGTCGCACTGTTTGCAATTGGACCGGTCGGGTTCTAGGTGTTCTTGCCCTGACACCCTATGACGTTTGGCGGCAAAGCCATGCGATTCACCACGCTTCAACCGGTAACCTTGATCGGCGTGGTATGGGTGACATCCCTACATTGACCACTGAAGAATACCTGAAGCGGAAGTGGTTCGGGCGTGCCGCTTATCGTCTGACCCGGAACCCCGTCTTCCTGTTCGGTGTTGCGCCGATCTATACGTTCTTTATTCAAAACCGTTTACCTCTTGGTTTCATGCGTTCGGGCTGGCTGTACTGGGCAAGTGCGATGGGAACAAACGCTGCAATTGCAGGGATATTGGCCCTAGTTTTTTGGGCCGGAGGCATTGAGGTATTATCGTATGTTTTCCTACCAACCATGATTGTCGCATCATCGATTGGTATTTGGCTTTTCTATATTCAACACCAGTTTGAACACACGACCTGGGAACGGGAAGAGGGGTGGAACCTTCAGAACGCCGCATTCTATGGAAGTTCTCACTATGCCCTACCAGGCATCCTGCGGTGGTTCTCTGCTAACATCGGCGTACACCATGTTCACCACCTTGCCAGCCGCATACCGTTTTACCGGCTAAACGAAGTTTTGCGTGACCATTCTGCGTTAGAAAATTGCCAGCGTATTACTCTATATGAGAGCTTTCATTGTGCACGATTGCATCTTTGGGATGAAAAAAGTCAACGTCTGCTGACATTTTCCGAGGCTTTGTCGAACGCCAATTCCAAAAGGCATTTAGTGTAGTCTGGCGCGTACCAGATAGGCTTCGACCGTATCACCGCCCAGGGCGCGAATGGCCTCTAATCGGTGAAGGCCTTCAATCAGCACGAACCTCTTGTTGTCCGAGCGTATTTGGATCGGGGTCTTCTGGCCGTTCTTCAGGATATCTTCGGCCAGCGTCAGAACTTTTTGTTGATCAAGCGTTTTCGCCCGTTTCACAGGTACATAGATCAGGTCGAGCGGATATGGTCTTTTCTCCAACATAAGCTACGTGAGCAACCTTTCGTGCAATTGTTCCGGTTCAGAGTTCGTTGCAAAAGCGGGGGTTGGAACGTGCGTCATAGAACCGAACGAACAGCGTCGCGCAGTTCCTGATGCATAACCCAAGTGGCTGGCTCATCGTCACTTTCGATGTGAGAAAACGCCAGGACCTGAGCGGCGCCATCATTCTGCACCGATCCGGCTTCGGGTAGGTCCAGTTCCAGATATTCTGCGATCAATAGTCCGATTTTCTTAAAAACCTTGATGGAGGCCTCGCGCGATTTGTAACCGGCCGCCTGAGACAAATGACCAATGGTCAGACCGTCCTTGCCTGCGATTGTAAGTGCTTTGAGCATAGTGACCTGCGCAGGGGTGAGCCTAATCTGTCGCAATGCCTCGGCATATTCTCTTTCACTGGGAACGAGGGTGCCGGAGTTTCTCTCCAAACGGCGTTGACCGCTACGTTTCCTGTCACGTTCACCGAGAATTTCTTTTAATGCTTCGATGGCCAATGCTGGTGTTTCGCCGACTGCATCAGCAATCATTGTCTGCGTTTTAGCCGGTGGCTTGGGGAATGCGCGCGCAACGCTGTTACCGCTCAGGATGCCGGCCTTAATCAAGTACTTTCCAAATTCTTCTTCAATCACTCCTGCTACGTCAGCGTTCCGCGACTCACGAACACTGCGATCCTGAAATGCTCTTTGTTCCAGACCACGAGCTGACATCTTTGAACCGTGAAGGGTTACTTGAGGGGCATTTTTGCGCATCAGAGAAACACCACCACAATTATGGTCGCAACAAACACCAATAACGCGATAAACATCTTTACTCTGTAGGACCAGCGATGCGCCCTTTCGGCCTTGAGCATTTTGCCAAGGTTTTCGTCAATCGAGTTATGGTTCACGGCTTGGTCCTTCCGGATTTGTCAGGCGATATTGATTTCCAGCGAACCTATTTTCGCGGCATATTTTCGGCGCACTTATCGTTCTGTCTTGTGAACGGCCGATTACATTCCCAACCATCACCTCTTCGATTCAAATGAGCGTTGGAAGGGACTAGGATCGCAACGCAACTGTCCTGGTTTGCGCGAAAGCCACGTTCACATTTCCATCCAGAGTAGGTTTCAGGCGCAAGGTATGCATGCTGTGGAACGGCCACAGGCTCACAGCCGCTCTCCGCTGCCCTGTACCCTCTGAGGCATACCCACCCATCCGAGCTTCTTTTGTCGCTCAGACGACCGTTTTTTGGAACTTCTATTGCAACACATGTTTGGCTTTCCTTACGAAATCCCCAGTTGCAGTGTATTTCCTGTGCGCCAAACCGGGTTCCGACGTACCCATTTTGAGGCGCTATCAATTCTTCGCATCTTTCACCGACTTGTCGGAAGAGCCGATTGCACTCCCATCGATCTCCGGTCGATGCAAGATATGCGTTTTTAGGAACTTCTATTTCCTCACAAAAATCTCCAACACGCTTGAATCCATGGTTGCATACCCAACCTGGACCATAGGAACTGCCGGTCAAATGCGCATTTTCAGGTGCGTTTGCTCTTTGACACGATCCGTTCTTGTTTTCGAAGCCTTCGTCACAGACCGATCCATCAGCATTGCCTGCGACTTGGGCGGGAAGCTGCGTTCCGGAGAGCAACACCAAGAGTGTCGGGATCAAACAAAGAACGCGGCGCGAAAACACGATGAGTGACTGATTGAAACGGAGCCTGAGACCTGATCTATCCGGCATCGGGCACGCGATTTATAAGCCATGTTCTGTTCATACGGCGCCTTCATTGATGGGTCACGCGATAACTGGAGCATGTCAGGTGACAGTTGCGAATGCTTGCGAGGAACGAGCTCAACGCGAAGACCCCAGCGCGACCCGTTCCTATGCTGGGGCACATGCTACAGTTAGTCTGAAGGCCATTGGATCATCGAAGCCGGCAGCATCGCGACGACGAGTAATTTTCACCAATGCACATTTGTGGTCCTTTGCCAGAATAGAGTCAAGGAAGTTTCCCTCGTCGCAACGCTAGTACTGCTAAGGCAGGTGTTTGTGAAACAAGCACGTGACCAAGTAGCCTGGTGAACCGCCGAAAGAAGTTACTTGGCATTAATCTGTTGTTGTAGGGATTTGGGGGCGGAGCAGCAGCGAATGGCAGCTTAAGTCCGCGTCTCTCTTGTCGAGCCTGAGTGCGGCGACAGAGCGGTACGTGATCAAGGTTTCCTCGTGGCTATGAATGACTGGCCTGACGTCATCAGCAGCAACGCATCGACATTCGTGCCGCTCCTGTGAACTGATGCTGCGCAAGCACTCGCGGCGCGAGCAAATGGTTGATCTGCTACGCTTCTCGGGAATTGCAAAGTCTAATTGCGAATGTCCGTTTTGGGCTGACTGCGGGTGTTAATACACGATACGGACACCGGCTGGATGGCGTCCAAGGGCTGCAATCAGCCAAGTTTGCAGCCGCAGAAAATGACTGCTGTGGGCTAAAGCTGCCGAAAACTGACCCGGTCCTAAGATGTTTTGTCAACCGCGGGCGCGCATCTCCAAAGCGTCTTGTGTAGTTAGAATGTTTCCCGCGTAACCCCATGAACCGCTGCTTACTTCTAGCAACCGGACAGACGTTCCATTTTGTATTGTTTGCCCGGCGACTTCGCCGAAGGCCTTGGTGACATTTTGTATTATCTTGCCTTTTTCTTCTGCCGAAAACACACCTTCAAGCACCTGAATTTCAATTGAGGGCATCGCACACTCCATTTCTTAAGACTTACCAAAATGCTGGTCTATACTTGGCCGATTGCTCCACAAGATGACATGCAATGCCCTTTCTTGTAAGAATTCTATGCAGTTCGAGAGGAGCAACCACATGTCAGCAATGGTTTCATTTCGCTCGGTCGTTGATCCAACGGATTGCGATTTTCTTGGACATATGAATGTTTCGAGGTACTTCGCCGCATGTTCCGACGGTGTGCTAGCCATTCAATCTGAAATGGGGTTAACCGCAAACGATATGCGAACGGGCCGCCGTGTTTCATTCGCCGTAGTCAACGCACAAAGCGATTTCCGCGCAGAGCTTACTGCTGGCGACTCGATACGGCTGGAGACGGAAGTTGTAGCGATTGGCTCTAAATCCATGACCTTTAGACATCGGCTTTTTCGAGCTGACGGCAACAAGATGGCTTTCGAAACCGAATTCAAATGCGTGCTGCTAAGCCTCGAAACCCGCCAAGCCACAGAGATACCCGATGATGTTCGCGAACGCGCAACCAAATGGTTGGAGAACCCAACCTGAATGACCAGAAAGTCCCGAATTGCCGTGGTTCACTCCGACCAAACTTAGCGCCGTACATCAAACGGCGCTTTGTCCGCATCGCTAGAAATACAAAGCACGGTTTTGAAGGTCCGCTTCGGGCTGGTTGCGGTCAACCATGCTTATCGTAGAGACTGGTAGTACATGGTTCCGCAGAGCAGTGTTGGGGAAATGCTTATCCGGGGCGCTTTGGTTCCTAGCAGGAGAGGCGCTAAGAAGAAGCGCGCACTACTACAACGACAGTCGCCATAGACTTCTTATGTTAAATTTTGGGTAATGGCGGCAGGTAAGCTGTACTAGCGGTCTGGGTATGTATCGAGTTTGCCCCAGAGATCATCAACCAGATCTGAGAAGCCATCATTCGAGGCCTCCTTGTGCAGTAGACCAGCTCTTCGCCGGCGTTCGACCTCGGCCATTAGTTCTTCCTGTGTGGCTGTCTCAACCACATCACATCGAAGAGCTTCAATCTCGTCCGCTGTCCACGACTCAAATTTGTCAGCGTAGAAGCCCAGGGAATACGGCTCGTCATCAGAAATCTGCTTGATCACAGCATTCCAGTCTTCGCTCTGGTTCGATTCCTTTTCGACCCTCTCATCTAGTTCGCGGATAGACTTGCGGATCATCGGCAGCAGCTCTGCCTCAACGCTTTCTTCGCCCGCGCCGGTCCCCGCAAGCCAAAGGTCTGCGATCTTGCGGACGAGCCTCCAGACCGTCTGATTTCGAGGGTGGCCCTTAATCCGGCCGCCTAGACCTTTTTCTTGAATGCCAAACCGCTCGGCAGCACGTTCGTTCATCCGGATATTGTAATCGGACACGTCCGCGAGTTCTGAATCGTTCTCAGCCACAGCTCGGGCGACCTCTTGATCACCAACATAGACAACCACCTTCAACATCCCGCTACCCCTTCCTTCGCCGGTTCATCACTCGGTCCAGGTGGCTGTAGTCCAGATCTCGCATGATCCTTTGCACTCGCTCTGGATCGACTTCGCGATCTTTTCCAGCGGTGTAGACGATGTGTCTGACGTAGATCGCCAATGCGACAATGATCACGGCGGATAAGATCAAGCTGAAATGCTCGGGCCCCATCACTAAGTCTTCTTCCTCGGGTCTTCAATCCCGAGGTCGTCGAACACGTTGCCGCTACCATCAGTGATCTCGACATCATCGTCGTCAGTCACTAGATCCCAGGTGTTCTCTTTGACCCATTCATCCCGCCATTTGGGCGCGTCGGCCGGACGCTGTGCAAAATCGGCGATTTGCTCGAAAATCATTTTGCGCAATGCAAGCCAGACCTCCGGACCCTCTTTGCGACGAGCTTGCAACTCTGCGATCAAGTCATTCAGAGGAACATCCTGTAACGGGCGCCCGAAGATCTCTTCTTCTGAAAAATCATCTGTCATCGCTCAACATCCTCGACACTGATCGTTAAGACTAAGATCTTGTTTGGTTTTACGGTGATCTGTTTTCCTTCAATCTCTCGAAGTTGGCCGTTCACCGAAGTCTCGCAGATTACGAAAATTGGGATTTCCTTTTCTGTAGTCTCGTCACTCATCTGGCTTACCCTTCGGATCAGGCAACTTTCGCGACCGGATCTCATCCGAGGTAATCGGCTTGGTAAGTTTTGCTCGACCGGCCGAAATTTCAGCCTCCCGAAGCCTAAGCAAACGCAAGGTTTGTTCATCCAGTTCAACGTCGTCGTCATCACCCATCAGACTTCTCCCGAGTACAGTAGCAGTGAGAACAAGTCACTTGAGACCTGTCGGCTGTCCGAACGATGTCACCAACGTGGCCACACTCTTCACACGTCACACCGCATCGAAATTCCATCCAGTCAGCGTACTCCTGAATGAGATCGTGGTATTGACTGAAACCGATGGAAATCTTGCCATCCTGGCCTTTCTTAATATCCGAGATCTGAATAGTTCCAGGGTCCAGTGCCCTGAAATCCTGACTGAAGGAAAGCTTGTGGAGTGATTGCGAAATCATCACGAGCCAGCCCTTTCCGACAGCAGGAACAAGAGATGCGCAATCCGGAGAAACGAGGTCTGGATAGTTTTTCACAATGTCCAGCCTCAGGCCGTCGGGCCAGGATTCTTCGGCGCCCTCAAATCGCCGCCGCAGAGCATCATTGTAGCACCAGCTGCAAAGCGTCGTCACAAACCCAAGGATGGTCTGGCGTTGGGCAGAATTAGAACAACCTTCACAGGTTTGCTCAATCTGAGCGACACGCCATTGAATCTCTTCACTCGTAGCCTGGTTGCAGCCTGGGCCCTCATAGACGCGCAAGCCTCCCAATTTCTGTTTGATCTGAACGATGGACGGGTGTTCATCACCAAACAGGTCGGGCTGCTCGTCGATCAACCTCTTCACTTTCTCAAGTGCAAGCGTAAGCTGCTCCACCCACCCGGCACGATACTCACCAAGCTGCTTGAAGACGCTTCCATGAATATCATTCCAGTCGACAACACTGCCCATCACTGACCTCCGGGCCCGCGCCTCTTTGAGATCGTGTGAAACCTCCGCCATAGCATTCATCATACGGTCGACCACTTCGCGGTCTTCACACTCGACATGCAGACACTCCGCCGACCATGTGACGTCAGAGACGTGCGGAGCTGGGTAGTTGTGCGCCATCACCAAACGCATCTCTTCGGCGTACCAGGCGTCAAATGAGCGGAGATCATCTGGAGCTCCATGCTCCTCGATCACACCTCGAACCTTTTCCCTGAATTCCTTCCAACTCTTTTCGACATCATCCATCAGTCACATTCTCCAGAACTTGGTCTTGTTGAGATGGAAGACCCCTCTCGAGATCTGGCAAAGGGCAATCAGCGGGACATGACCGGTGGCCAGTGAGCCCGTATTCATGAGCTTCCGGGCGTAGTTCTCATCATCGTAGTCTTCCATAATCTTATTGAAGGTCACTTGTTGTTCGGCGGTCATCACCATTCCTTCTTCACGCACGCAGGGCACCGATTACGGTCATCCGTTCGGTCGATCTGACCGAAATAGCCACAAACTGAGCAGGTCATTCGATCTCGAGTAGGCTTTTTTCGAACGCCAAAAAGCCTCTTCCTTTTCGGGTGGCGCTTGCTCGCGACATCATGCGCGCACCAGCAACAAAGTGTCTTGTACCAGCCGTCCAGAAGTTGGGTCTCGGCACTATTCCCGCATCGTTCACAGCTGTGATTTGCACGCGCAATCGTCGCAGCGATCATCGACTGAATTTGTCGATCATCACACCGGTGGTAGATGCGGAGCTCGCCGATTTTCTCTTTGATCTGAAGGACAAAGGGGTAGGTGGCACCCTTCAGATCGCAGTATTCCTTAACCTCTGTGAAGAGCACCGTGACCAAGCCGGACCAGCCTTCGGGTGTGCTTCCGAGGTTCTCCTCGACCGATTGCTTGATGTCGTTGAAATCAATTGCGTTCGTGACGTCGCCCGCCATGTCGGACACCTCCTGAGGATGGTAGGAGGCGTCGGAATCGAACCGACTCGTGCACTCTAATCTGGAGCAATTACAAGGATATAAGCCTCGCCCGCATACCAATGCTGCCTCCCACGGATTTCGCGTGGGTTATCGACCTCAGGCCGATATTCGATGGCAGTGGATGCGTGTGTACGTCATGACCGCAAGCTGAACCAGTTCGCATAGCCATGTCAAGACGGCGCTTGCTGCACTTCGAGTTTCACCGCGTAGTTCTGGGAACCTTCTAGCTTAGCGTGTGCCCGATACACTCATGCATCTTATTTTGCGGGTCAGTACAGCGTCGAGTAGCTCTCCGACAGCGAAACGATTCGACACCCTGTGATCCGGACTCGAACTCAGAAACTCCGTCGATAGTTCGCTCTGAACCGACGTGCGTCTTATGCGCTCCGTTCTGGAGAAATACAAAAGTCTTGATCTGACCAAACCTCAGCGGCAGCATTGACCTGCATCTTTCGAAAATGGAGATCCCGGTTGCAAGACCTTGTAAGTCTCATTCCATTTAGCGTCTCGAGTCATTTGTGATGATACGTTCCTCACCTGAACTGCTGGCAGTTTCGAGGCGTTGGTATGAAATACTCAGAACCAAAAAGAATACTGACGAGTTGCAGGATTTTCTGTCGAAGGCAGATGAACTACGGTTTGTTGGGACAGGCGAAGGAGAGTTTTGGAGTGGGCAAGCAGTTCGCGATGGGGTTAGCGGCTTTTTCGCGGAGATCCCTGCTCCCGTCGTTTTCGAAGAAGTTGAAGCTGAGGCCTTCGAAAACGGAGACACGGGATGGTCATCTTTCGTCCATAAGATTCAGTTTGTCGGCTTTGATGAAGCCGTATTTTACCGCACCGTCCTGATTTTTGTCCTGGAGGGAGCGGCCTGGAAGATCATCAATCGCCACGCTTCAGTGCCCACTCCAAATATTGAACTCGTGGGTAAGGAACAGCTAGCCATCCAACAATTGGTTGATGCTGCGCGTGAAGATGGACCCGAGCTGGTCCAAACCGAAGGTTTGGCTTCGGTACTTTTCACTGATGTGGAGGGCAGCACAACGTTGGCGGAGGCGTTGGGCGATCAGCGTTGGTCGGTGCTGATCGAAAACCACTTCCAAGTCTTGGCGGCGATCATCGAAAAGTATCATGGCCAGTTCGTGAAATCCCTTGGAGACGGAACGTTGTCCGTCTTTCCGTCCGCGAAAGAAGCACTAACGGCCGCTATCAAGATTCAGGGGGCCATTGCATCGGCTTCCGAGGAGCCATCTTTCGGTGTCCGGATTGGGATTCATACTGGTGATGTCGTGCAATCTCGTGGAGATTTTTTTGGCACTGTGGTCAATAAAGCATCACGCATAACGACCGTTGGTGCGGCGGGCGAGATACTCGTTTCAGATGCGACTCGTGCCATGGTCGGAGGACGAACCGATTTCTCTTTTTCTGAAATAGAACCCAGACTCCTGAAAGGTCTACGCGGTCACCACGTCTTGTATCGGTTGGAGTGGCAAGATTGAGTTTGCGGCTGCTCTGACACCGAAGACCCACACAGATATCCAGTAGAGCAAAGTCGAAAAACGTCTTTTGGGTCGCAGCACACCTCACATCGCCAGCAGTTCCCGGTGAATTGCGACCATCGCCCAGGTGTCGCGCGTGCAATACGCCACAAGATCAGAATAGACCTTCTCGCGCTCTGGATCATCCGGTTCGGTCAGTGTTACGTCCTTCCAAAGGCGAGACGCGCTCGCTCCCTCTTTGATGTCCAGATCATCGTATGAAAGTTCTGGCAAAAGCGCTGGAAGAACGGCCTTGATGGAGGCGCTTCCCTTGAACGCGGGATCGTTGATCACTTCATCCGCAAACGGCTTCATCAGATCAACTACGCGGGCGTTTAAGTCTTCCAGAAACCCAGCGTGCTCTGGATAGGTTTCCGCCATTTCCGTATTGCGCGATTTCTCGAACGGCGCATACCAAACCACAACGGAGCCAACGTCACCCATGTCCTCACGTAGCCTTTTCAGTAAGGCTGGCATCGGATTACTGGAGTCACGGTGGAGATACTCCTTGTGCTCAATTTCTCCGCCAGGCTCACGCTGGATATGCAAGGAATACTGGAAAGCCACTTGCTGATAGGGACGCGTTCCGTCCCAAGGTGGCAGCAAACTCTGAGACGTCTCGTAGTCAAAAAAATAAACCGGATAGACAATCTCGCTCAGAAACCTGCTCAACTCCTGATGGTCGATTGTGCGTGCACCGTTTGCCACTGCTCTCAAGTAGCGCTGTGTTGACTTGCCCAACACAGATGGATCACTGATCTCGTCAATCTTTGTGATCCCGTCTGCGATGAGTGCGGAGGCTTTTTCCGCGTTCATGAACGGAAGGCGGTGGATGCTGTCTTGCGCGATTGGAGGGTCGAGCTTCTCGCGGATCTCCAGCCATTCACCGTAGGATTTAAGGCGCGCACGTTCGGGGGACGGATCAGGCATCGTACCGCTGGCAACGACGCTCAATGCCTGATCGATACGCGTGCGTGTTTTTTCGAGCTGCTCAGTCACCGCATCCGTGATGTCAGTGATGCTGACAAGCTCTCGCGGATTGATTTCGCCGTTTCTGACGTAGTCACGGTTCACATGTGCCACTTCGCAGCGCGCAATGGGGAACCCGGCTGCCTCAAGAACGACACGCTGGAATGCGAGATCAAAAGTGTGCTCGGGATTTGCAGAAGTCCCGCTCTTGATCTCTGTCAGAACGTACCCATCGTCACTGCGGCTCACGATGTCGGAGATGCAAGTTATGGTTCCATCTTCATAACGTCCCTGCGCCACTGCGTTTGCACCGTTTCTCCAAGCCTCCAAAGTACGCGCGGGCAGAGCCTGGTATTCTGAAAAATCTGAAAAACCGAGGTGAACGAGATCACCAAATAGCTCCTCAGCAAAAGGCTCAAACGCGTGCCCCTCGTCAAAGCGCGCTTGCAATGAGGGGTCAATCGGCGGCAACAGATGCCTGGCTTGTTTCTTGATCCATAGCCAGGCTGGGTGCCTAAGAAACATCATGTAATCTGATTTGGATAGCATCGTTTAATTTGCATCCCAGAATTGATGAAACCAGTGGAAGACCATCATGGTCAGCTATTGAGAGCAACATTTCTTTGGTGCAGTCGGCGTCACCACTCTACCAAAGCCTCATGTAAATCGTACCGAGAGCTCGGTGTCCATCACGCCACCAAAACCAGCTGACCATTCTTCACCCGGAGACACTGGCCATGCGTCTGTCAAAGTACCGGTTGTAACCAGCTCGCCTCCCTGAAGCTGGTCGGCTTCGGAGAGCAGAGACACAAGATGAGCCAGGACTTCAATTGGGCCTCCAAGCGCGTTTTCACCTTTGCCGGACCCGATGGCCTTGGTGCCCTTGAACAATGCTAGTGGCACTTCGGCCAAGCCGATCAAAACATCATGCGTCGCCGCGATTTTGTCGCCAAGAACAAGGCAGCCGTGCAATCCTTGTGCTGCGATTGAATCTTCGACTGAGAATTTCCAGTCGGGATAAATCGATTGCACGATTTCAAACCCTGGAGCGACCCACTCCACGCAACCTGCCAACTGTTCATTGTTCATTTCAGCCGTCGGGGCATAGCCAAGGCCTAGTACGATTTCTGGTTCGATTCTCGGTTCTGAATAACTTGCCAAGTTTACCGGCTGATCAGTCGAAAACAGCCCATCTGCGTGGACCTCTCCCCAAATGGGTTGATCCACACCGTAAACAGGCCAAATCGTGCGGTTCGTGAAGCCGACTTTTCGGCCGACTCTCTTTTTGCCCTGAAGCTCTCGGACGCGACTTGCAAGCGAATAAGCGTCATCCAGTGTTAGCTGTCCTGCCTCTGAAGACAGTTTGGGTATCTGCTGGCCAGAGGTCAGGGCATGAGCGATTTTCTGAGCGTTAGCTTCAAGATCTCTTGTCATATTCGTACTATACTCGCCGACGGCTGGATTGCGATACAAGCAAGGTTCTGAAGGACCAGAGTAATGATTTTCGCCCAAGTCTAGCTCCAAGACCTACAAAGTGTCTTGAACTTATACGGCAGTTTCGTACCAACGGCAGATGTTCGACATAGTCGGGGCAACGACTGAGTTGCGGACGAAGCGGACCTTGATGGTTACAGACTGAACGTCGGCTTCTGGCATTGTTGCGTGAGCTGTTTCTATAGGGCAATTAAAAATTGGCAGTCCTTTTCGAGCAAACTTACAATGCCGGGCAACTTTCTTGTTCTATCTTCTACTTTCCGACAAGAATTGCGTGTTCCCGCTCTATAACCTTTTCCCAATCGCCTTGCGCTTTCAGACCGGTCGAAGAGTCTCCCATTAGCGAAGTGACCATCAGTCTTCCACGCGCTTTCGCTTCTTCTTTCGAGAAACCGGCCTGTTCAAACATCCAGGCGGCGAACTGAAAGCGTTTGCCGATGGTTCTTTGATACGCTTCTTGCACTTTTTCATCGGTTTTTGCCCAGACTGAAACGGCGTGATCTGGCAAGGCGGCGTCCTCTTCAATGACCTTTTTCATGAGAAGAAGGATACGTTCTTCCGGGGGGCCGCCAAATGTTGTTGCTTTTGCGATCACGTTGTCAGTCAGTTCCTGCTCCCAATATCTAAGCACTTCATCCAAGAGTTCACGAACGTTCCTGAAATGCCAGTAAAAGCTGCCGCTTGTCAGGTTCAGTCGCTTTGCCATTGGCACGACCTTTATCGCGGAAACGCCGCCCTCGTTGAGTACTTTGTAGGCCAGCAATATCCAGTCTTCTTTGGTCGCGGCGTTTTTAGGTGAGCTTCGAGTGTTAGATTCTGACATTCAGATTGCAGCATTCTTCATTTGACATAGAGCAGTCTATGGTTCTACCGTAGAGATGTCTATGGTGAATGAGGGGTTCACGAATTCGTGTTCTCTTAAGAGGCTTCGCTTTGAAGGGGGGGATCAATGAATAACTTAATGAAAACCGCAGCCGGCACATTGATGGCCTTAGGTATGACACTGGCTGGCACAGCCACGGCGCAAAACGCCTTGCCGACAGGTCGGAGTGCCAGTGCAATCGAAAACGGTGTTTATCCCGCGTCTTACTTTCCTAACACTGAAATCCTCGGTGCAGATGAGATGCGGATTACGGCATTAGGTACAGGGATGCCAAACCAAACCAAGGCCGCAGTTTCTATTTCGTTTTATGTGGAACTTGGGAATGGGGACGTCTTTCTGTTTGACGTAGGAACTGGCGCAACGGGAAACCTGTTTTCGCTGCGACCGGACTTTGCAAAGGTCGACAAGGTCTTCTTCAGCCATTTGCATGTTGATCACGTTGGAGACTTCATGGGCCTCCACGTTGGGGGTTGGCTTTCGGGCAGATATACCCCGCTCCGCATCTTCGGCCCGTCCGGATCAGAGGATGAACTGGGCACCAAAGCCTATGTCGAGGGTATGTCCAAAGCCTATGCCTGGGATTTGGCCACGCGAACGGGCGCACTGCCGGACGATGGAGCAAAGCTTGATGTCACCGAATTCGACTACATGCAGGAAAACGAGATCGTCTATCAGGAAAACGATGTCACGATCCGGTCCTGGCCAGCGATCCACAGCCTTGATGGTTCCGTGAGCTACTCTCTGGAATGGAATGGGCTGAAATACGTTTTTGGTGGCGATACGTATCCGAACAAATGGTATGTCGAATATGCCAAAGGGGCGGACATCGCTTCTCATGAGGCTTTTCTGCCACCCGCTGCACTGGCCCCCTATTTTGGCTGGGACATGAAACAGGCGACCTATGTAGCAACGCGCGTTCATACCGAACCTGCGGCTTTTGGCAAAGTGATGTCCGCGGTCGAACCGCGCATGGCGCTGGGGTATCACTCTGTTCTTTCACCCGAAAATTATCAGGCGATTTTGGAGGGTGTCCGTTCGACCTACGATGGGCCTCTGACACTGGCGCGAGATCTACAGGTGATCAACGTAACCAAGGACCAGATCGTTGTTCGGGAAGCGAGTGTTGATGACTATGCGTTGCCGCCTGCGGTAAGCGACGAGTACATCAACGCCCCGCGTTCAAAAGAAAAAGAACCGTCGGACAAAGTCAAAGCGGGAAAATGGGAGGGTTACACGCCACCGCCAATGCCGGATAATTAACGTTCAGGAGTGAACAAAATTCCGATTTGGCAGTATCTGTACCGACTATTCCTGATGCTGAGCCTGATGGCCTCAGGTGCACAGGCCGTTTCGGCGGATGTCGTTCTGACAAACGGTTCAGAAGTCGCACCCAACATTGCTGTCGTTCATGTCAAAGATGATGGGGTCTACGTCGACATTGAGATCTATGTCGAAGATATTCCGTTCTTTGCGGATATGCTGCCAATCGGTTGGTCATCCAATTTCGTCAGGGATGAGCCAGAGGCTGAACAAGGTTCTGCCCAAGCCGAAAGTCGGGCGCTGTCGATTGTTGGAAGAGACGGACAGGCCCTACACGCTGAAATCAGAAAGTTAGAATACCGAACGCGCATAGACCGGGCCTCGCCGCTTGCAGGTCAGCGCGATCCATTCTCGGGTCAAATTGTTCCCAGCCCGCCACCAGATCCGCGTGTTTTGTTCGCCGAACTGTTCTTTCCGTTTCAAAATTCACTTCCCGAAGAGCTGACTATAATGCCTCCATCGCGGGATGCCGAACCACTGGCGACAATCGGGATGCAGGTTTTTGACCGAGAGGTTCCGGTCACGGATTTCCGCTTCTTGTCAAAGCCAGCAGAGTTAAAGATTCACTGGCCTGACCCTTGGGAAACCCGATTTTCCGCTGAAAGCCTGAATCGAAAGGCGCAGGACGGGACATCGACCTTTCTTTACATCGAACCTCGTGAAGTTCGACATGAGACGCTGATCCGCTTGCGAGAACTCGCGCCTTGGATTGGTGAAACTTTCACAGTGGGACAAACACTTTCACCACATCGTAGCGCCTTGATCGTAAACCAGGCGGCGTCCTTCCTGGCTTCACGTAACCCGGTGACAATTGATGGCAAATTAGTGCAACCGTCGAACGCTACAGCAAAACTCCTGGAGCTGACATCGCAAGGTTTTCAGGTTGTCGAGCCTGGAAAGGAAGTGTCCGTAAACAATGCGTTTATCGGAGCTATCCTGTCTTTCTCATCGGCGGACCTTCCCGATCAGGTGACCGTCACATGGGATATGTTTGACGAGGAAATTTCCCGCGTTGCGACCATTTCAAACGATATAGCCGGGCCGTTCTTTGGAGCTGTGACGCCAGCAGACCCTCAGTTTCATTGGCAGAACCACTTGCTCCAATACGAAAAAGCATCTGTCACTCAGATTCCAGTTGAGCCGCAGACACGGCAGAACCTGGCAATGGCTTTGATCTCCGGGATGATCAGTGCCGCTTCACTTGGTTTCTTCGTGCTGTGTAAGGGCAAAGTTGCAAAGCGCATCAGTTGCGTAACCATGATTGCCGCAACATCGGCAACCGTCGCATTTTCGGGATATTTGCCGGATTTACTTTGGAAGAAGCCCGAGCCCCCTGAGCCGCAGGTTGCGGAAGATATACTGCGCTCGATGGTCGAAAACTTGAGCACGGTGACTCTTGAAATTTCACCGGCCACAAGAAAATCAGAGCTGGCACACTTTGTAACGGAAGCGTCTCTGAGCGACGTAGCAACAGAGGTTGAACGTGGTCTCGTGATCCGAACGCCAGGAGGCAGTCTTGCTACAGTTACCGAAATTAGAGACCTGAATTTAGAGCGCGTTGACCCGACCCTCAAACCGGGTGGATTTAGCACTCTGGTCAAATGGACAGTGAAAGCCCAAGGTGGTCATTGGGGGCATGCCCACATGCGCGCCGTTACGTTTCGGGTGTTGGCCGAGGTGACACCTGAGTCAGGGCAATGGAAGCTGGATGGATTAACTGTAATCGAGGCTCGCGATCCAAATGCGTAAGTGTTTAAGACCAAAGGTTTTTGCTTTCTGCGCTCTGTTTGTCGGTGTGTTTTTGTCACTGACGCTGTCAGCCTCGGCGCATTTTTTGCTTAACCTCAACGTTCGAATTTCGCATGTCGAGCATTCCGAAGACAGTCTGCGTGTCTACATCCGTACGCCCATGCCTTATCTGGTTGCAGACAAGGTCGGTGACCAGGATGGTGAGGCCTTGCCGAAAGCTGCACCATTCACGACCAATGCCTTGAGCGACGGTCAGTTGGTCCACTTTGTCGACTTGCAGGCTGTCATGAGCGATCCCAATGGGCTGGGGCAATTGGCCGAAGGCGGGTTGCATCTGTTGGTCGACAATCAGCGCTTAAGGGGAACAGTTAAGTCCGTTCGCTTACATCGCGTTGGAAATGAGCCGGGATTTGCAACTTTGGCCGAAGCTCAACAGGCCGTGGACACCGAAACGGCCTTAACGCCACCGCTTTTTGTTGGTGACACGATTGTCGATCTCGTCCTGCATTATGACACTGACGGCCCGGTCCAATCGTACAGCATTGCCAACGTGCTGGACCCCGGCTTGCCGGATCAGGACCAAACGGCCAACCTCATTCTCGACTACGCGTCGGACACACCGCAGATATTCCGATCTCGGGGCCTGATGACTGAACCATTGGTAGTTCAGCAAGAGGGGTATGGAGGATTCCTGAGTTTTGTCTGGGAAGGTATACGACATATCCTCGAAGGATTGGATCATGTTCTTTTTGTTGTGTGTTTGGTCATTGGAGCGCAGACCCTCAGGGCGCTGTTACTTCGCGCAACAGGTTTTACCGTTGGGCATAGCGTAACGCTGTCGCTGGGGTTCTTCGGGTTTGTGCCATCGGGCGCTTGGTTTGTCCCTGCCGTCGAAACCGGGATTGCGCTTTCTATCATATTTGCAGCTGTCGCAGCGTTTATGAGTTTTAAGGACAACGCGCGCTCTGAGGTCACGATGGTGCTTCTGACAACGCTGATTGGTCTCCTGCACGGGCTTGGGTTTAGCTTTGTGTTGCACAAGATTCTACAGGTTACATCCCCAAACATCTGGCAGAGCTTGCTTGCTTTCAATCTTGGCGTCGAGCTTGGCCAGGTCGCCATTATTCTTGCGCTCTGGCCTGCCTTAATAATGTGTCGGCGCGTGAATTCCAGTTTGTGGATGTCCATACGAGTGGGCTTAGCCGGTGGATGTGCAGCTATCGCCTGCTTTTGGACCTTTCAGCGAGTTGCCGAGGTTTATTCCACGCTGGCTTAAGGTAATTACAATGGCGCATGCCGTGATGGTCGCCTGGGAGAAAAGCGGACAATCGGCTCTTCCGCAGCATAAGACAGATTGGGCTCAGAGCGGCCGTTCGCATTCATTGTCGCGGAGTCCGCATCCAGCCCAAAGCAGACCCACAGGCCGGAGAAGTCTTTGAGATCCATGTGGCATTTCTCCTGCGCGAATAAATTTGCGCTGATGCGCGTTTGTTTGCTGTTGTTGTCCAGGCATCTCATAACTGACGCGTTTGCGGTTTATCGCCTGCGTGCGAGTGAAGTACTTTGATCGGTCAAAAGTTGAAGACTGCCAATCAAAGCGCACTTATGATTGAAGGGCAGTGCTCTAAAGTTGTAGGACCCGTACAGGAACTATCTTAAATTGAGCGCGAACTTTGGAACGCGCAAACTTATGGGCAAATCGTGCAAAGTTATGCGCAAGTACCGCGCAGAGTTTTGGGCAAAGCTCCAAGATTTTCTTTAACGAAATCAATGTAAACAATGCAGCGTTATGAGCGCACCTACAACTATGTAGGTTTGCGCATAGCACTTCGCACACCCCATAAGTTTGCGTAGTTCACCCATAGTTTTGCGCTGCGCGTTTGTCTGCATTAGCGACGAATTCAATCAGTATATGGCTTAGTCGTTGCGGTTATGGCCCTTTGCATTGCTCAATCCCGCAAAGGGCCCCCCAAAGGAACCTTGGGGTCCATGCGGCCTTTTTGCTTGGATTCTCGCGAAAGTCTGCGGTGCGCATAAAGCGAACTTAGCAAATACTCGCTAACTGTGCGGAACCGATCTTGAATCCGGGATTTCATGCTGCCGCGCGGTTCGTTGAACCTGTTGGTCGAAGCAGGTGTAAATTCCCATCCGACTTGATCCGGCTAATCTCGAGACTTTTGCGTGGCGTCGTATTGAGAACAGACACGCGTTTGGCGACATTCCTAGATAGTGGGATGACCTCCGCTGATTCCATGCCTCAATCTACGGATCGCACCCTTGCTGGCGTAGCGCTGATGCTTGGGTTTTGCCTGACTGCTCCCTTGCTGGATGTAGCTGCAAAACTCGCATCGGCCAGCGTGCCAGTTGGGCAGATAACAGCTGCTCGCTTTGTGGTGCAGTGCGCGCTGATGTCACCGTTTGTCTGGATGATGGGACTTTCACTACGTGTGGCGCGCGGTGAATTGCTGGTACTTGTATTCCGTTCTTTACTCTTACTGTTCGCGACCTTTTGCTTCATTGCGGCAATCCGAGTAATGCCTCTTGCCGATGCGTTGGCAATTGTGTTTGTAGCGCCGTTTATTGTCCTGTTGGTCGGTAAGTTTTATCTTGGTGAAGATGTCGGCTCTCGTCGTGTCGGGGCAGCTCTTGTGGGGTTTGTTGGTGTTTTGTTCGTCATCCAACCTAGTTTCGCGGCTTTTGGCGCCGTCGCGCTAATTCCGCTTGGTACGGCAGTCGCTTTCGCTTTCTACATTCTTGTGACGCGGGGATTGTCGCGTCGGATGCACCCCGTGGCGCTTCAATTCCACACTGGCCTAATTGCGAGCTTGTTTTGTGTTCCAACCTTAATAGTTGCGCAAGGTTCTGGCTCTGAGCTGTTCGATCCCGTTTGGCCGACAGACGTCGCGTTGTTGTGGCTTTTCGGAGCTGGTTTTTTTGCGACCGTGAGCCATATGATGATGACATATGCGCTTTCCTTTGCCCCTTCTGCCACACTGGCTCCTCTCCAGTACTTTGAGCTGCCCGTAGCGACCCTGTTCGGCTATCTTGTTTTCAATGACTTTCCGAACATGCTTAGCCTGATTGGTATTGGCATCATCATCGGTGCAGGGCTGTACATGATACATCGAGAAAGGGTGGTAGCCAGACAGTTGGTCACAGAGCGCCCAGCACCTCCAATCTAAGTCCACACGCAATCGCGGCCTTTACAAATACGCATCATACACTAGTCCAGCTGCCGATATGGTGGAGCTTAGGATTGGGGCCGATAAGTTTTCAGGAGACTGAATTCCTGTTCTTCCAAATTGAAACGCGCAGCTCATCGCGCTTTTCGTATTCGGCCAGAGCTTCGCTGATCTCCCTATCCACCAGATCCTCTCGATCTTCGCCAAGATCTGTCATGCGCATGGTGAACCAAGCTGTCATGCCTCCTGGTGGCAAAGTGGCGAAGCGAGGAAAGACGGGATCTCTTTCTCCTGCTTGCCATGAGGCGGGCAGGGACGGATCAAGAACAAGGCCGCGCGCCAGTCCTGCCGCATCCACAGCCCTCGAAAGAATGGCTGCCTCGGCCTCCTCCTTCCTTTTGAATCCGCCTGTAGCCATAAGGGGGATTGACGTCAGTTGACGCGCGGCTTGGGCAAACTCGACATAGTAAGGACCTTTGCTTGAACGGTCTGAACTGGAAGGCGCACCAGGAAAATAGGTGCCTCCGCTGATGTCCAAAAGGTCAACACCCTTCCCCTCAAGTTCAGCTACAATCTTAAGGGCCTCCTCCTCAACCAGACCTCCATCAAGCTGATCGGTTGCATTGAGTTTTACCGCAACCACAAAGTCGGACGGAACCACCGCTCTGACGGCTTCAACCGTTTCGATTAGCAATCGCATTCGCGCCTGAATTGAACCACCGTAGGCATCCGTTCGATGATTGAAGAGTGGGGATAGAAACTGGCTCAGAAGAAATCCATGTGCGGCATGAATTTGCACTCCGCCAAAGCCCAACTCGACCGAACGCAACGCAGTTTTGGCAAAACAACCCGGAACCGCTTGGATCTCGGCAAAGGACATGGCTTTGCTACGGAAATCAGGGAATTCAATTTCGCTTGGCCCCTTGGGTTCGCCGATAGGCAGATGCGTTAGTGCCCCAGCGTGTCCGAGTTGCAACCAGAGTTGCGCTCCATTTGCTGAGCCGCGTCGAGCGAGTTCGCGATACGACGCCTCATTGGCCTTTTCATCCAGAACCAGATTGCCAGGTTTCTCTGGGTAACTTGGATCACCTTGAACTTCCCCTATGATCGAAGCTGCCACGCCACCTTCGGCCCAACGTTCATAAAGCCGCATCTGTGCCAAGGTCGGGTTGCCCTGGCCATCCCCCAAGGAATCCGACATGGCCGACTTGATGATGCGATTCTTCAGAACGCGTCCGTTTGGAAGCGTCAGCGGCGTGAAGAGGGTTGGGCTCGGTGCGGTACGCAAAGCATGCCTCCTTGGGGTATCTATCAAAATTTGAGATACCCCGGATGACATCGGATGTTTATTGGGTATCCTAGATCAGATTTTGATAGTTTTAGGATCAAGTAGTGCAGAAAACAGAGCTGGAAATCCTCCTGGCCGTTGTTGATCACGGTAGTTTCTCTGCCGCAGCCAGAGCAATGGGGTATACCCCGTCTGCCGTTGGCAAGAGGGTGCATCAGCTGGAGGAGCGGTTGAAGGTGCCGCTTCTTGTCCGCTCGACCCGGCGCATGGCTTTGACCGATGCAGGCCGACGATATGTAGAAGAAGCACGGGACCTTTTTGCCCGTCTGACAGCGCTGGAAGAGGATATTTCCGATGATGCCTATACCTTGCGTGGCACGATACGCCTGACAAGTTCGGCCGCACTTGGTCGCCTACACGTCGTGCCTATGGTCATTGAATTCATGGAGCGCTACCCGGAAGTCGAGATTGAGTTACTATTGACGGATAAAGTCATCGACCTGATCGGCGATGGCTTTGATCTGGGCGTTCGCAGTGGCGTCTTACCCGACTCTTCCCTTGTCGCCCGTAAGCTGATGAGCAATCCACGAGTCCCATGCGCAGCGCCTGCGTATCTTGAACAGCACGGTTTCCCTGAAAGGCCCGAAGATCTTTCGGCGCATAGATGTCTGCGTCTGGGGCATGAAAGGCAAATTTCGGATTGGGGATTTACCCAACATCAAGGTGGCCATTCTCGGCTTGGTAGTGGATTCTCATGCAACAGCCTCGAAGCACTTCATGCGGCATGTTGCGCCGGACGTGGCATCGCCTGGCTGCCAGAGTTCCTCACGTCAAACGATCTTCTGAACGGGCGCCTGATGCCTTTGCTAGAGGATTACTTAGCGTTGGACTCCGGCGGCGGCGTTTTCGTTCTGCGCCCGGAGACGAATTTTTTGCCGCATAGGGTGCGCACTTTTATTGACTTCCTGGCAGACCGTTTCGCTAAGGTCGGATCAAATTGAGCGGCGGAATGTGCTGTACTTCAGCATCTGGCGAAGTCTGCACGACGGCGGATCCTACATACTTAGGATCGGACATCGGTGACATGCGCAGTGGAAGATTGCTCTCGGCCCGGCACTCGGATCGGGAATGTCCTCCACGGGATGCCACCAACCGCTCTTCAATAGCGCAGAGAACGGCTGGAGAGAGCCCAAAGCGGACGGCTTGGACGCAGTTGAAAAAAATCATGGGCTTCAAAACTGCGTATTAAAGCCTGCGAAAATCTGCCACTTTGCTTGCCCAGAACCTCTGCTCGCGACGGAGTACTGCGGTTCGACAAAGACGTTGTAGGTGATCTCTTTCTTGCCAAAAACTTGCCCAACACCTAAGCCGATTGGCACATTATAGCTGTCTGTTTCGAAGTCGTATGTCATTATCGGAGCCGACCTTAAGTATGTTCCTCCGCCGAGTTGATAGAACAGGAACGGTTGAAAAGCTCCGATATTCACGTCTTTTGCATCACTGTCACCTGCAAAACTTGCTTGCCACGTGAGCAGGTAACCGTATTGGAACTTCGGAGACGACGCATTGAACAACACATTTGCAATGCCAGCTGACCATTTCTTTGATCCCGACCCGTCTGTCGAGCCAGTCGGAGCTGTTAATTGTGGGCCGACACCAAAGCTTAACGCCGGATTTCCGGTATTGATCAGGTAAGCAGCAAACACATTTAGGTCACCAACACCTGTCGATTTTTCGTCCGGCCCGGGGAATGAATTGACGGGTAGAGAAGCCCTCAAAATCCAATTGGATCCCCCCAAACTCACCGGTTGCGCATATCTTAGCCAAAACTGGTTACCTGTCTGATCCGTTCCTGAAATATCGCCTATGTAGTAGTTTTGCACATTGATGGCCTTGAAGTTTGCCAGGGGATTATTCGCTTGGGCTGCGGCTGATGCCGCGTCGTTCTCTTGTGCCGCTACTCGGTTACCTGGTGCTGTTGACACGCCCAGAACGATGAAAAAACTTATGCAAAACCCGTTCAGTAAATCTCGGGTCGAAGCTAAAGTTGTGGAAGGCATCTTCGGGGTAGTGCCCAATTTGCTTCTCCTTGGCGAAGTCAACATCATCACTATGAACTGCGTAATCGGGCGACTACGCGGGTTGGCGACATACGATTGAGGCAACAAAGAGCGCCTTGCGAGTTTACTTCAGGGCTAGTCAATAGGATCATTCCGACCCGTCTGCCCGGATCTTGTTCCAATCCTTTGCCATATCCACCACCACCCAACCTTCCTGAGACGCAAGCGGCATCACTTTGTCAGTGTGTTTGTCATAGGCGAACTCCCGATCTGCGTCGGTGTGATGCACCAGTATGGACATTCCACCGCCCAAAGCTGTGTTTTGCAGCATCTGTTGATCACCGTTTGAGTTTCCCGCTGCAAATATGGGTGTGCGGCCGATAACCTTTTTGATCAGGCGAGGTTTTCCGTCCCAGTTGTTCAAGTGATCGACGTGATAGGTTCGTACAAACTGCGGCTCGCCGTTTTCGATTACGAATTCTTCTCGCACGGAGGTGCCGAACACGCGCTCTGGGGGAATGCCGTAAAGGTCCTCGGCGACAACCCTTAAGAATGCACCCTCATCAGCGGTGATAATGTAAACGAGGAACTCGTTGGCCTCTAAATAGCGCATCAATTCCAACATCGGTTGGTAGATCAGACCCTCTATGCCAACGCCGAGTTCCGGGTGCTTGAAGTTCGCTGTGAAATCTTTCGCCCAACTGGCATAGGTTTCAGCAGACATTCCGCCAAAAGGGGCAGCAAACAACTGGCTGGCCAGACTTTCATACTCAGAATTGCTATAAAGTTGTTCAAAATAGGAAGCATCTTTTTCGGCCACCGACTTCCACGGCTCGCGTTTCGTCAGCGTTTCATCGGCCTCAATTTGTCGTTTGATTTCCGAAAAGATTCCATATGCATGTATATACATTGGTTTTTCGGTCCATAGCGTTCCGTCATTGTCAAAGACGGCAAAGCGCTGTTCCGCAGGGACGAATGTGTCAGAGGTCGGTTCAGTTGTCTTTTTAATAAACGAGACTATTGCCTGTTTGGCGCCCGCGTCGTTCCACGATGCAAGTGGTTCGGCAATCGTTTTCGAACAAAAAGCAGCCGCAAGCGCTGAAACAAAAACAAATACATAGACTGGGTTACGAGAACGCGTCTTCATCCGAAACTCCGAAAAGTAGCTTCTGTTGTCTTGCGAGTACGGGACGAACGATGCGCCCCGTACTATTTTTTTAGTTTCCTGTTGGCAGACCAATCTTGAAGCCTTGCTTGTTTAGTTGGTCGCGTACGACTTCAAACCGGTGGTATTCGCTCAGAGTAATTGGACCGGAATAAGACTCGCTTTGAACCGGGCGCGGTGGATATTCGATGTAGGTTTTGACCACCCGCTCCAGCTCACCCATCAGCGTAGGAACAGTCCAAGTGTTCTCACGACCGGTTGTCATGAAGATGTCGTAGCGCTCCATCGGGTCTTCCCAAAGGTTAAAAACCTGCGGCACGGTCGCGACGTACTTCTGAGGGCCACGCCATCCCAACTCGGCAGCCGGAGCCTCAGACCCCGCCCGTGCTCCGTTATCGCCTCTGATGTTGAACACAGCCTTCCAAGGCCCGACCCGCACCGCGCCCGGGGCGAGTTCATTTTCGGTGAAATAGGCCCAGCTATTTCGCTGCGGGTCAGCCTCACCAAAGAGGATTGGTGCCATATCGATACTGTCGAAGATAGTGGGTTGGCCATCCCGGTCGTTTTCAGGCAACTGAACACCAGCCAGGTGAGCAAATGTAGCCATTAGATCAGTCCCGCCCGCGATGTCATGAGACTTGGAGCCGGGCTCGATTTTACCGGTCCATTTGGCGAAGAACGGCACACGGTAAGCGCCTTCACGATCAGTTCCTTTGGTTCCGCGGAAAGGTGTCATACCAGCATCTGGATGAACATCCTGCCAGGCCCCATTGTCCACCGTGTAGATAACAAGAGTGTTCTCTTCGATGCCAAGGTCCTTGACCTTGTTCAGAATCTGTCCGGTATGATGATCAAGTTCCACAACCTTGTCGCCGTACTTGTTTTTGACCGCGGATTTCCCTTCGAAATCAGGGGACGGAAGATTTGGTTGGTGGTTGGCGGCCCAGTTGATCGACATAAAGAAAGGCTGTTCGAGCCCGGCCAGCCGTTCCAGCTCTGCAACTGCTTTTTCAGCACCAACCGCATCCAGCTTGGCCAAATCCGCTGTTGTCATATCGTCTATTGTCAGCACCTCAGTCGCGGGGCTTCCCGCCTCACCCTCAAACACACCGGTAGTGGATTGTTTGAAGAATTCCCGTTGCTCATCCGTCATCTGAACGTGCCAGTCCGGCAGCGCATAGGTGTAGGCGTTGAGGTGATAGAGAAAGGTGTTCTCCATCTTGTCATAACCATGCGCTATTGGCAGAGCGTAATCAGACTCTCCCAGATGCCACTTTCCCATAAAGTATGTGTTGTAGTCGGCTTGCTTCAGAACCGAGGCGAGTGTCCACTCTGCGGCAGGCAGCCCTCCACCCTGACCCTGAAATGCAACCGTAGTCATGCCTGAACGATTTGGGTAGCGGCCGGTCTGCATTGCCGCACGACCCGGTGTGCATGAAGACTGCGCGTAGAAATCCGTGAACATCATTCCGTCCTTGGCCAATTGGTCAAGGTTTGGGGTATCCATTCCACGGGCGGCGCCTCCATGATAGGCGCCCAGATCCCAGTAACCGGTATCATCAGAGACAATAAGAATTATGTTAGGCTTCGATCCAAAAGTCGAAAGCGATGACGGATCAAAGTCTTGTGCTTTGGTGGGGGTAGAGATCGTAACAGTAATTGCGGCAGCAAGTGCTGCCGGCAGCATTAACCTCGGCATAAGTATTCCTCCCTAGGCATCGAATCATATTTTAATATTTGGATGTCTGGAAGCGTATCATAGCTGCACACGCAGTCCGAACAGCCGGATTTCTGACGCTCGAATTTCAATGTCCGTTTTGGGCCGCTGTTTGATAAACGAACAAGCCGTAAAGAACGTATTTAGCGATCAGTGTCGGTATTGACCCTGCGTGCCGGTTTGTAGGCCACAGATTAAAATCACTGGACATAGTAAGAGCTGCTGGTGACTGTTGAAGCCAATTTTAGCGGTGGAGTTGTTTTGTGAAACAAATTGCACAAATGAATATGGGGTACTTGCTGCACCCGCCAGGAGATCCCCGTATTGCTGGTTTCGAGGACAACTCGGATCGTCTGAACGCTGTCGCAGATCGATCCGAAGGTTTTATCTGGCGCCTTCAAGGAGTGGGTTACGATCTCCCAGAGAACGACACAGGTCCATTGTTTGGTCGGCCACACGTCGCACTGGCGACACTATCGACCTGGCAGAGCTTTGCAGACTTGGAGCATTTTGTTCACAGGACTATCCATGGTCAGTTTCTAGATCGCCGAATGGAGTGGTTTGAGCATGTTGGTGAGCCAAGCTATGTCATCTGGCCGATCCAGGCTGGTCATATTCCGAGCCTGACGGAAGGAAAAAAGACTTCTTCGGTTGAGAACAGATGGGCCAAGTCCGGAGGCTTATGACTTTGCAACAGGTAGAGATATGGTTGCTAGGTAAGCAGCTCAGCGACTACAAGCTAGCTCAACTACCCTTTGATACTTGTACTTACTCCTGAACCACTAAGTCTTCAAAACTGTTGGCTCCAGCTTCCGGTAATGTCGCAAAACGAATTCCATCAAGACCGATTTCATCTCTGAGCTTTGCCAACTGTTTCAGGTCGTAGCCGGAGTCTTGAGGAACGACCAACAGAGCCTCGGGTACAAGCCTCCTAAGGAGCCAAAGATAGCCAAGCGTATTTAAGGTGAACTGTCTTTCTACTCTTGTCCTGTGCGCTTTTATTTCGACTGCTACTTTGCGCTTTCCGTCAACTTCAATGACGTAGTCTGGATAAAGCTGAGCCTCCCCAACTGAACTGGTCCACCGTTATGTTTAGGAAACGGAGGACCACGAATGGCAAACAAGAGACCGAAGCCCGAAGAGATTGTCTCGAAGTTACGGCAGGTT
>NZ_JBQFQF010000020.1:0-35852 GCF_056536745.1 Ruegeria sp. CJ2 | reverse complement strand
GTACAGGCGCTGAAGACCGGCGAGCAGCTGACCGACACGCTGACCGTCTCCACCGTCGACGGCACCACCAAGCAGATCACCGTCACCATCAACGGCACCGACGACAAGGCCATCATTGGCGGTGTGGATACGGGGAGTGTCGCAGAGAACACTGCAGGCGTGGACAAGTCCCCTGATCAGCACCAGCCGGGCATCGGAGTGCTGGGAACGGAAACACTGAATGCAAGCGGCCAGCTTACGATTCTTGATCCGGACGCGGGTGAAGCTGTCTTCGACACGCATGGGCTCGGGTTCACCTATCATGGCACCTACGGCGACCTAAATCTTCGAGCGGATGGCACATGGTTCTATTCTGCCGATGCCGGGAACGCGCGCTTCTTTGACGGTCGCCCGACCACGCGCGGTAGTGCGATTGACCAGCTGGGCGAAGGGCAAACGCTTACTGACACGATCACCGTCTATTCCAAGGACGGCACAGCGCATGACATCACGATCACTATCCACGGCAGTAACGATGCCCCCTATTGTGCGTCCGAGGTCACGCTTGCGCCCGGCACCGAGGACACCGCACAAACACTGACCAAGGCGCAATTGCTTGCAAACACGGTCGAGGTGGATGCCAATGATGCAGGCAAACTGTCCATCGCAGGGCTGCGAGCCGATCACGGCTCGATCCGGGACAATGGCGACGGCACCTTTACGTTCACGCCCGCCCGCGATTACAACGGCGCGGTCCACTTCACCTACGACGTAACGGATGCCCATGGCGGGGTGACCCATACCGGAGCAACCACAACGCTCGCTGCGGTCGGCGATCCTGCGACAATTACCGATGCTAGTATTCCTTCGGTGACCGAGGACAGGGGCTACATCAACACACATTACGAACTTCAGGTGTACGGGAAGCTTGACATTTCTGACCCGGATCCGGGCGAGGCGCGGTTTGATGGCAACATAGGACCGCAGACATCTGCGGGTGTTGGCTATGATACACAGCTTGGCGGTCACGTTCTATTGCAGCCGGATGGCAATTTCATCTACTACCTCGACAATCGGCTGGCGGTCGTACAACAGCTTGGTGCTGGACAGACCGTCAAGGACACTGTGACGATCCGTTCGGTAGACGGAACCACCCATCAGATTGAGATTACGGTTCATGGCACCAATGACGCGCCTGTTTTGACGGCCGCGACGGCGTCAGCCACCGAGGACGGGTCCTCGGTCACGGGTCAGATGTCGGCGACAGATGTGGATACAGGAGACACGCTGACCTATTCTCTGGGCCACCAGGCACCCGCCGGGTTCTCGCTGAACCCCGATGGGAGTTGGAGTTTTGATCCAACCGACGCGGCCTATCAGCACCTTGCCGCAGGCGCGACCGAGCAGGTCACCATCCCCGTCAAGGTCACTGACGGCACCGCCACAGACACGCAAGACCTGACCATCACCGTCACCGGAACAAACGACGGACCGGCGGTCACCGGCCCGGTCACACTGCCCGGCGGGACCGAGGACAAACCGGTACAGATCACAGCGGCCCAGCTGCTGGCACATGCCACGGATATCGACACCGGCGACCAGCTCTCGGTGACCGGGCTGAGCGCCAGCCACGGAACCATCACCGGCGACGCGGCCCACGGCTTCACCTTCACGCCGGACGCCAATTACAATGGCCCAGTGACACTGAGCTACACCGTCACCGACGGTCATGGTGGAAACACCGCGCAAACCGCCAACCTGACATTGGCGGCAGTCGGAGACGCTGCCATTATTGGCGGCGTTGATACCGGCGATGTGACGGAAAACACAGCTGGAGTGGACATGTCGCCCGACCAGCATCAGCTGGGTATGTCGACGCTCGATCAGGAAACTATCAAGGCTTCTGGGACATTGACGATTATCGATGCCGATGCTGGCGAGGCGTCCTTCGATACCCATGGGCCGGGATACACATATCACGGCACGTACGGAGACCTGATGCTCCGCGAGAATGGCGAATGGTTCTACAGCGCTGACGTCGGAAAGTCGCGGTTCTTTGACGGGCGGCCCACCACCCGCGGCACGGCGATTGATCAGCTGGGCGAGAATCAGACGCTCACCGACACGATCACTGTGCATTCCAAGGATGGCACGCCGCATGACATCGTGATCACCATCCATGGCAGCAATGACCGGCCTTATTGCTCTTCTGAAGTCGTTCTACGGGCTGGTACCGAGGACACGGCGCAGACGCTCACCAAGGCGCAGCTTCTCGCCAACACGGTCGATGTGGACGCCAATGATGCGGGCAAACTCACCATCGACGCGCTGCGGGTCGATCACGGCTCGGTCCGCGCCAACCCTGACGGCACCTACACCTTCACCCCTGAAAAGGATTACAACGGCAACGTTCACTTCACCTATGACGTGAAGGATGCCCATGGCGGTGTGACCCATACTGGAGCCACGACGACCCTCGTACCAGTAGGCGATGCCGCGGTTGTTTCCGGCACGGATACGGGCGATTTGACCGAAGACAAGAATGTCGGACCGTCTTCGGCGCATCCGATTGTCGCCGACGGAACCTTGAGCGTCTCGGATCCCGACGGAACCGCATGGAACCACTTCCATTACTCCATATGGGGAGAACATGCGGTCTCTGATCCTTTTGGCGGAAGCCTCCATATCGATCGCTATGGAAACTGGCATTACGCAGTGGATAACTCGCATGCTGCGGTCCAGAGCCTCGCAGCAGGTGAGGAGGGCTATGCTACCTATCGGGTGAGCACGGCCGATGGAACAACCCATCAAATCAAGATCACGATCCACGGGACGAACGACGCGCCTGTTCTGTCTGCCGCGACGGCCTCGGCGACGGAGGATGGCAAGGCGGTCTCCGGGCAGATGTCGGCGACCGATGTGGATACGGGCGACACGCAGACCTATTCGCTGGGCGGCGCTGCGCCGGCCGGCTTCACGTTGAATGCGGACGGCAGCTGGAACTTTGATCCGACCGACGCGGCCTACCAGCATCTTGCGGCGGGTCAGCCGCAACAGATCACCATCCCGGTCACGGTCACCGACAAGACCGGCGCCACCGACACCGAGAACCTCGTCATCACCGTGACAGGCACCAATGACGGCCCCAGCGTCAGCGGCCCGGTCGCCCTGCCCGGCGGCACCGAGGACAAGACGGTACAGATCACGGCGGCGCAGTTGCTGGAGCATGCGACGGATGTCGACACCGGCGATCAGCTGTCGGTCACGGGGCTGACGGCGAGCCACGGCACGATCACGTCCAACCTGGACGGGTCGTTCACCTTCACGCCGGACAAGGACTATAACGGCCCCGTCAGCCTGAGCTATCAGGTGACCGACGGTCACGGCGGAAACACCGCACAGAAAGCGTCTCTCACGCTTGGCGCAACGCCCGATGCTTCGATCATCACGGGAACAGATTCCGGGCATGTCAAGGAGGACAACGCTCCGTCCACATCCGGCAAGCTGAACATCTCGGATCCGGATGGTGGCGTCGCGGCTTTTGTACCTGTGACAAATGCTCAGGCACCGCACAACGCTGGAACCTATTCAATCGACGCCGCCGGAAACTGGACCTTCACCCTGCCTCCTTCGCGGCAGTCCCTGCACGAAGGCGAACTCATCTACGACTACTTTGAGGTGCGTGGTGTCGACGGCACGACTCATCGCGTCAACATTACAGTTGAGGGCACCGCGGATGTTCCCAAGATCACGGGCGATACATCTGGGACCGTGGTCGAGGACACCAGGACTGTGGCCCGCGGAACCCTCAACGTACACGATCCGGATTGGGGACAGAGCGGCACCGATCGTACGAACTATGGGCAGCCCAGACCTTCGGACGGTGGTTTTGGCGCTTATGAGATCGACAGCCGCGGTCACTGGACCTATCGGGTCGATCAGACAGACGGCAGGGTTCAAGCGCTTGGTGAGGGAGAAACCCTCACCGACTCATTCACCGTCACAACGCTGGATGGCACAAAGCAGCCGGTCCAGATCATCATAACCGGGACGAATGATGCGCCGATTGTAACGCCGGGAGATCTTGGCGCCACACAACCAGGTGCGGGTAAAACCATCTCGACCGCAGATTTTCTGGCGGCTGTTCATGCAACCGATGTGGACCGAGGCGATCAGCTGTCTATCTCAAATGTTCAGGTCGACCCGCAATATGGAAGCTTCCACCAATCTGGCGGCAATTGGGTGTTTACCCCCGCAGCTGGCGCCAGCCATACCGATGTCCCAGTAACGATTTCCGTCACGGACGGACATGCAACACGCAGTGCAACGGCGACGTTGGATGTGACCGCGGCGCCGACACCGCCCACTGCAACTCAGGTACATGGTACGGGCACGACCCATCTTTCCGGCACACTGACCGGCGGATCAGGTGGCTGGTCGATCGACAACGGGCACGGACACGGCGTGTTGTCGCTCCAGGGCCAATACGGGACATTGACCATCAACCCGCAAACTGGACACTTTGATTATCACTACCAAGCGCAATCTGCAGTGATCAAACACGGCGGCGGCGGAGCAGCATCGGGGCGTCACACCGACACTTTCCACATCCTCCAGCATGGCGCGCACACGTCCGATGCAGATGTGCAGGTCAATATCAACGTCCAGAGCGTGCATGGAGCGAGCGGCCACCACGTCGATCAAACGACCCTGATCGGTATCGATATTGTTCCGGTAACACCACAGCAACACGACTCCCCGAGTGACGATGGGCCAGTTTTCGAAGTGACGCTTGGCGACGATACTCAGGACCCGTCTGCTGCCGCGCTCGGACTGACCGACGACATGGATGTATCTCTCGCCGCGAGGGCAGGCAGCGAGAACGATCCCGCTATTCAGGATAGCAGAGGCTTCGATACCCCAGACGAGCACCACGGGCAGGACGGCTCATCTCTCCATCAAGGCGACCCGGTGAACGCCTATCTTGATGCAGTTGGGGCGGGCCCGCATTCCGACGTTCCGACACAGCTACAGGATTCCGAGCCGGCCAATCCCTACACTGCGGCGCTCGGTGTTGATGCGGATATGCTGACCGACGCACCGACGCTGGATCCAACCATGCTGGATGATCCCGCGGCGGCCGAGGATCTGAGTTCGGACAGAGTGACCAGTGATGAAGGGATCGACCTCCCGCATGATGAACCGCTTGTTCCATTGCCGGAGGAGGACGACCCTTCAGCCAACTCAGGTTGATCCTGATCAGGTCTATCCGGCCTGCTGGGTGACGAAGGGGGCGGAGAACCGATCAACTGCCGGGGACAGTTCGGGCAGCGCATCGCTCCGCTGGAAACCGTCGATAGGCGCTGCCAGACGAATGCGAACGGGGCTCCGAATGGACAGCGAGCCTGCCTCCGATATCGCGCAAATTCCACCCACGCGACGAGAGCGGGGTAATGGTTCAATTTCTTGGCCCGTCTAAGAGTACGGGAAGCAATCGCGTTTCGTAATCATCGGACGCGACTCAACTTCTTGTCTCGAGGCAGCTGAACTTACCCTTGCATCGCCTACCAAAAGGTTATTTTTCCACATCCGTCGAAAAGAAAAAGGTGCCACAAATGCCCTCTTCGGCGACCCCAGTCGGTATTTCCGCTCCGGTGAACATGGCAATGCCCAGGTACGCATACCCTGAGCTTTCTTCATCCCAAGCTGCCATAAAGGTTACTGGCTGGTCCCCACAAAGCGTGTTTTGTTGCCGAAGTTGTCCGGCGTCTCCTGAGACCCTGAAGACTTGTGCGACGGGTACATTGCCAGATGCTCCCCATCTACCCGAAGCTGCATCGTCGACCACATTCAGATCGAGAAACCCACCAGTCTCAAAGACCATGCGCTTTTTCGACAGGATCACCGGTCCGGTGATCGCAACAGCTGTTTCGCTATAAGGACGAAGGGCTTTGGCGTCCGCCAGAACAGGTTGAGATGTTGCGGGGTCGCCGATGGCTCCGATCAAGAGCAATGCCAAATATGTCCAACGAGCCATACTTTTCCTCTGATTCATGTGGCCGAGCGATATCGCTGGCATGAACAATAGGCAGGATCCGAGTTGAACTCTACCTACCGCTGAGGTTGCCCTCGCCATACAGGTGCACGCGTTCGGAATGCGCATACTGGCGAGATCGCCCGTGGGGTGCGAGCTCATTCGTGACGCACCGAAGTTCAACTCAACCTCACAGCAGCTGTCCATTTAAGGCTTGTTGAACGGCGACACCGTGCCCAATGGAAAGGAGTTCTGTTCATCAATCGAATGGCCGGTGCGTACCGTTGCCGGATTTGTCTTCCCGAGACGCCTCCATCTCCTGAAGGGCGTCGGTGACGAAATCGATCGGAGATCGGGTGAAGGCGCGGTAAAGCTTGAAGTGCTGGGTTGCTTCCAATGTCGTTTTGGTAATCCCGTGTCGCGTGATTTCAAGCAAGCTAGCGTTCGGTAAGGCCATGAGGATCGGTGAATGGGTGGCCACGATGACCTGCGAGATTGCCGTTCGCTGAATACGATCAAGAATTGCGAGAAGCTCCAACTGACGCTTCGGCGACAGAGCACTTTCAGGTTCATCCATGAAATAGATACCCTGTTGCGACATGCGTTCTTTGAAAAATCTCACGAAGCCCTCGCCATGACTCCATGACAAGAAGTCCGGGGGCGCATTGCCACTGTCTTCCGCAGCGATATCAAGGTATCGGGCCACTGAGAAGAAGGTTTCCGCCTTCATGAACCAGCCACTTGTAACTTTGGGCAGCCAACTCGCGCGAAACACGTCGGCCAACCCAGCACCGCTCTGGTCTATCGCGCGGGCGTGATCGACGGGACGATAGCCCTTGCCGCCACCGGCCTCGTCGTAGCCACTGAGTGCCGCTATGGCCTCTACCAATGTTGATTTCCCGGTACCGTTCTCACCGACCAGAATGGTCACTGGGGTTGTGAAGCGCAACTCGAAGCCCTCACGGTCCAGCCAGGGAAGGTCATAGGGGTAGCCCGACTTGCCTTCGATCACATCATCTCTCAAGACAATACGCTGCAAGAACGGAGCAGGGAGTTTTGTGATCGGCCTGCGACGGCTCACAAAAGCCTCCTTTTGAACGCTAGGTAGTGCCCAGGAGACGATTGCAGCCCTATTTGCACTTGTTGGCTCATTTTTGCGGCACCCAGCCGCAATAAGTCAGCACCTGAAACGACGACGAGTCCTCGGCCACCTGATTGATAACCAAAACTCTGTTTGAGTCCAGCGGGCTCAAGAGTTGTCGATAGGTGTATGATTTGCCGTCAAAGGTGCACTTCAAGTCGACTATTTGTACTGCAGTCCCACGCAATGCTTGCACTTGATCGTATTCACAGGAGCTATCGTCTGACTTCCGACCTTCATCGTCGTAAATCACGTAACCGGCCCTCAAATCACCGTACTCTTCAGAAATGCGCGCGCCGTCCGAGCATGAAAGGCCCTCAGGGACATAAAGACCAGAGAAATGGACGGCCTCAGCCCACAACTTGCTTGAGGACCATATGAAAGCGGCTAACAACAGGCACAATGATCTTGTCTGGTTCATTGAAACACGCTCACCCTTCGTTCCAGCATCACACGAAGAGTCTGAAAACGATGCCGCAGTGTCAACGGCGCGACACGGAGTAGAGGGTGTAACTATTGGTCTGGGTAACAATCGAGGCCGATGTTTCGGAAACCAATGTTGCCGCCGCAGAGCTCCCCGTCGGGCAAGTGACGAGGTCTGCGGCATCATCCAAGAACTCGACCGTGAAGGCTGACTCGCCGGTTAGTTTGCAGTCGTCATAAGCGGAACGGTGGCCTCGCACGAAAACCAGTTCTGGATCCGGTTCGCTGATTGCTACATTCGGCGCAGAGCCAGTGCACCCAGCGAGCATACCGAGGCAGAGCAACAAGCAGCAAGCGGTCAGGGAGCTTGCGCGCGTCGCTATGGACGTAAGCGGCACGAAACGAACCGCGGAGTAAACGCTTTGCATGAGCTGGGTCTTCATTTGGCCCGGCCCCAGTTCTTGATGATCCGGGCAACAAGTGCGGCCATCAGCGCAACGCCACCGATCAGGACAAAAAACCAACCGAGGGCCAGCAAATGGAAAGGCTCCTGCAGGATGCCGTCCTCATCGACATGCGATCCCTGAACCGCGTATCCTGTCCAAAACGCAAGGCCCAGGCCCAGCAAGACAAGGGAGATGAGCGTCAGCTTTCTCACGTGCATTTACTCCGTTGGCCATAGCGCCGGACGGTGCAAGACGCTTCTGGGCGGTCGATCGGCCTTCCCATGCGGGTCACTCCCATTCCGCGCCTGTCGTGCGCCATTCCTTCGCGTCGCTGTCCCATGTGCTGGCCGTCACGCATGGCGTCGGACTGATACCGCCGCATTGCGAGCCGTGTACATCCGCTAGAAGAACCTTGTTCGGCCCGAGATCCGCCAGGCCCCACCCCTGGTTAAACAGGGAATGAAGGACGTCCTCCACGAGGAAATGCGACATGCACCCCCCCGTACCGCAGTACAGAGAGGCCGCCGTTGAACAGGAGAAACCGCGCTCGTTCAGCACCCAGTCGAGGTACAGGTCGCCATCCAGATCGACCCGGTCGACGGCCTCCCATTCGAGGTAAAAGGTGCCATTGTTGAACTCGGCGCAAGCCTGCCGGGCCGTCTCGACTTTTTTCTGCAGCTGTTTGGGAAGATCGGAAACATCGGCGGATGACGCCGACGTAACAAAAGCAAGCCAGGACGCGGCCCAAAACCCAAGAAACCTCAGGGGCTTGGCCGTTCCAATCTGCGGTTCTGTTTCACGCCAGAGCATCAATTGCACTTATCATACTGGTAATCCCCATATTCCAGCCAATCTTTGCCACCATCGCTGAACACTAGCGTTTCCGATCTATCCTCGCCAAGGAGTGCGACGACGAACCCCTTCGGAGCTGCCGCATTGCCAAAGAAACTGTAGGCCGTCATGGCCCGTGTCACCTTACCATTAACGGTCAGCAGGGCATCCCATTCGCCATCCGGAGTGTCGAGGATCACGTATTCGATCTGACGTTTGACGTCACCGCCGCCACAATAAACCACGCCCTCCGGGGCCTCGGTGCTTGCAATCTCCTGTGCCGCTCCGCCGCAGGCAGACCTGAGTGACTTGATGGCTGCACTGGACCCCGCGAGGTCGAAGATTCCATAGGTGATGTCCTGTTCGACCATGGAAAGGTTGACCGAGGCATTTGCCGCCAACTGATCCAGGACGAAACCGTAATCCTGCGCATCATTGAACGCGATCTCGACCGGGTAGTTGTCAACGATTTGAATGCTGGCGTTGTCCTGCCCGACCTGGAAAGCACCAGCTTCGGTCGTTCCGTCCTGCATGAAACGGATCGACAGTCCCCGCTTGGCCACTATGTCCTCGCTGTCTTCGTAGCCCGCGGGCGCAAAGCGAATTCGGTCGCATTGGAGCTCCAGCGTGGAGTCGTTGGATTGGATGAAAGCATTTGCTGTCGGTCCGGCAACGAAATTCCACTCTGCAAGGACTGGCGTAGCGATGGCGCAGGCCATCGCAAAGCCTAAAGGCATTTTTCGTTTCATTCTGGCTCCCCTCAAATCTCAACAGCTAATCTGGCAAGTTAGTCACGCTGCCGGTGGCCCGTAGGGGTTGGCCCCTTCCTCGGACGGCCGGGTCAGCCACCAGATCATCATGACCGTCAAGACCAATTGCAGCACCCAGACTACGATCATCCCGGTTACTCCGAGGAACGCTGCTGGGCCGCGCAGAACTTCCGGATCGTCTACGCCGCCCTCCAGTACGGAGAAGACCGCAACACCGCTCAGAATCGCAACCATGGTCGCAAACCCCAACGCCATTGGTAGAAGAAGGTACCATCCCGGGCGTCCGGTGTCGTGCAGTCGGCGCCACCCAGCAGCAAGCATCGGTAAGAAAACCGCGACTTGAAATAAGGGGTTAAGGACACTCGTGCCTTCGCCGGTTTCGGGGTTTGCGCCGAACATCGCCCTGTCTAGGACCGAAAAAACGATGTTGCACAAGATGACGAAAAGCACGAACCACCAGTATTCCGAACGTGTTGCCCGCCCTGAAAAGACGACGTATTTCGAAAGGCAGACTTTGATCGATTGCACAAACCCCATTCCAAGCTTACCTTTCTGTGGTTTTGCATTTGAAACTCCGTCATGGCATAGGATTTTGCGTTGCTAGTCAAGCCGCAAGACACGGCCTTTACCGTCGCCTGAAGCGGCTAAACAGACAGAGGATCCCGATGCCTTCAAAGCGAATTTTAGTAGTAGGCACTGCACTTGTTGCTGTTTGCGCCGCGTTCTGGGCTGGTTCAGTGATCCAGAAAGCCGCCTATCTTGACCGATGCCTCGATCTGGGCGGAGGCCGGGTCCCCGGCAACTACCCGATATGCGTGATCGATGGCACAACGGCACCCCTTCAACTTGGACCGATCGTAGTAACGGCGCGGGAGATTGTCGGTGGCGAAATACGCGAGGATCCAAATGGCCAGCCTCTTGTCGAGTTACGCCTAGTCCCTGACATTGCCGCTGCCCTTTCGGCATTCACCAAGGCATCTGTGGGTGGTTCGCTTGACATCAAGGTAGATGGAAGCCTGCTTCGCTCGGTCAACATCGTTGAAGGCGTTGAGGGAGACCGATTGATTCTTCCCATGCCCAAATCAGATGCGCATACACTCTCTCAAAGGCTCGAGCTGGACGGCCTTTGAGCCAGGATTTACACCTGAGTGGCGACTGGCTAGTGGTCGAAATCCGCTTCGACACAACTCGATGCCGCCGAATCCCGGGCCAGAGTCCGTGCCCGTGTGACGTTCTGGTTCGTTCATACGGATAGGTCAGAGGCCTGCACAGTTTGCACCTCGGACATCTCTGCAGTTGGTTTCCCTGTGAGTGGATTCAAAGTCTGCTCTTCTATCTGCGGCGCTGCTAACAATTTTGAGTTTCGAATTGCCACACTTGCGAGCGTCAGCACGGGACCACTTCCGGAATGGGCTCAGGGCGGTCATTCGCTGCATACAGCGTCAATGTCCGCTGCTTAGGCCGAATTTACTGTAATTTTTTGGCGAATTTTTTCGAGCCCGTATCTATAGCTCCGGACAGCCTGAGCTCCCCCCATGGGGTAGTCAGCATATGTCTTGGCCCTTTTGTATAGTATTGCTGTTTCACAAGGCCCTGCCCCAGCGACACAACTGGCACACGGGCAAAGTGTGTCTCACAGATGTTGACTTTCCATTTTGAGACAGTATGTGCCTCAATATCTAAGACTTTGAGAGACGGATAAGATCATGCTTGTTGGCTATGCTAGGACTTCCACTTTGGATCAGACGGCTGGACTTGATGCTCAACTACGGGAACTGGAACGAGCTGGGTGCGAGAAGGTATTTACCGAACAGGTATCCTCAGTGGATGTCAGAGCGCGTGAGAAGCTCACAGAGGCGCTGAATTTCATCCGTGAGGGCGATCACCTAGTAGTCACCAAACTGGACCGTCTTGCACGCTCTATGGCCCACCTAATGGAAATCCGCAGTCAACTTGAGGACGTTGGAGCGCATCTAACAGTTTTGGGATTGAACCTCGACACCTCAACTGCTCAAGGCAAGCTGATGTTAAACCTATTGGGAAGCGTTGCCGAGTTTGAGCGGGAGATTATGCTGGAACGTCAGCGGGAAGGAATTGCTAAGGCAAAGGCTGCAGGTAAGTACAAGGGTCGCAAACCTACGGCAAAGGCAAAGTCGGGTGATGTGATTGCACTTGCGAGTGAAGGGATCGGCGCTACGGAAATCTCGCGTAGGCTGGGTATAGGTCGGGCGTCCGTGTATCGGATACTTAGTGCTCGACAATAGCTTTTCTTCGAGATGAATAAAGGCTCCTATTGGGTGCGCATTGCCCAAAACAATCTATCTTCTTTGCACTTAGGGTGCACCAGGTTTGTCATAATCTAACAACCTTTTGGCGCCTGCTAACAAGCGGTCGAACTTCAAAAAGCCCAAGTAACAAAATGTCCATTCAAATTCTGAGCCTGGTGCGCAGCAGTGCAGCGTTAGATCTACTTCAACAAAGGAATGGTTTGAATTGTTATGCTAAAATTCCTGTTGAAATCCGCTTTTTGGGCACTTGAAGCAAGTTACAATACACCTGAAAAAAAAGGCGCCAGAGGTGAACGTCGGGTGCATTCAGCACTCACATCAGTATTGAACGAAAAAGACTATCAGGTCTTGTCCGATTTAACGCTTCCCGTAGCCGGTGGCACTACTCAGATCGACCATCTCCTGATCTCTCGCTATGGCATCTTTGTTATTGAGACAAAGAACATGTCCGGTTGGATTTTTGGCAGTTCCGACCAACGTAGTTGGACCCAAGTGCTAAAAGGTGGCAAGCGCCGCAGTTTTCAAAATCCGCTTCGGCAGAACTATGCCCACGTGAAGGCCGTCCAAGTCATCTTGGGTATTGAGGAAAGTCTTTTACACAACTTTGTGGTGTTTACGGGCTCGGCCCGACCAAAAACGGCGATGCCAGAAAGCGTCGCTTGGGGACTTCAAGACCTCGGAAGGCTAATTGCAGTCGAGAAGAAGATTGCACTCTCGGACGTACAAGTGACCTCGTACGTAGCGAAACTACGCGACATAGCCTTGGAAAACAGCAGGGAGACGAAGAAAGAACACCTGAGAAACCTGGAGAGGATGGCTGCTTCCAAAGTAAAAAGCTCGACAGACAGGCCTAGTGGGCGAATAGGCCGAACATCTTGCCCGCGATGCGGCGCCAATATGGTCGAACGAACTAATCGTAGAACGGGTAACTCCTTCTGGGGTTGCGTGGCGTTTCCTAAGTGTAGGGGCACACGAAAAGCTGTTTAGTAGGTTGGAGAAAACGTTGTCCATTTTCGGTTCCGCCAAAGCCCTCCCTCAGTTGAGCGAATAACCGAACTGACAGACTGCAAAAGCGTGATCTGTCTGCCGCGACAAGGTTGTAATTCAGATTGCACTTACCGAATGTGTGATCTGTCTGCCTCTGCAAGGTTATTCAATAGATTACAATCTGATGTAGTATCGGATACGAGAGAGTGTACATCTATAGTATATACACACTCAATAATCATAGAGAATTGTAGTATGCATAATCACAGTATGTAGTTACTACGCTGCACAGTGGTAAATATGTTTAACGTTTTATGAATTACACACCGAATGTACATATCTTGTATATATACACAAAGGACTTACAGCCAATAATGTTCGGCCACTGTATGTAACAACTAAATCAAACCAAATAATACACCTAGACCAATACACAAACTGTATCGATAAGTTGGCCCGCATCAACACCATCAGTTCTAAACCATGTATATATTCAATATGTAAAAACCACTTATCTATTTGTTTTAAATCATTTTTAACATTGCATCCGGTTTAATGCCGTAGTTAAAGGCACACTGTCTTGAGCAGCCTCACAACAAACCCTGTGAAACTTCACCGGGTGTGGCGGTTTGCAGAGCTACCCAAAAAAAGATGTTGTTGAGAACGAAGAGTAATGACTAACACAGCAAAGAAGGTGGAGCGAAATCTGACGTTCTGGTCAAAGAAGCTTAGGCGATACAGTAAGCAAGTTGAGGCCACTGGCTTGTTGGTCCTACTGCTTGCCGCGTATTTTCAATTTTCTGCTGAAAGTTATCGCAGGCAACATGTTGAACATCTACTCGAAGATACTATCGCTCACGTTGAATACGTAGAAGGTAGGCTGGCTCGCCTATTCAAATGCACAGCGAACGACGACTGCGAAGTTCGGGACTACCGTGACAAAGTGAAGGCTGAAGCCTTGACCTTTAGCCCAACTATCCTTGAGGATCGGGAACCTTACTGGAGGTCATGGCGACAGCTTCTTTTTTTCATCGGAGCGCTCTTGGTCGCTGGCGCGAAGTTTGCAGACTGGCCAGACCCAGACAACTGATACTTGAGAACTAAGGCCTGATCGCAAAGGCAAGCATTGGTTAACGTATACGCGGAGCAATGCGGTGCGACAGTTTTTGGCAAGTGTCTGTCACTCTTAGGATTTGGAATATATGCGTTAGCATGCTCCAGTCGCATTGCCGCTCGAAGCTACCGGTACTCTTAACTGAAAATACGTTCGCCCTGCTCGTCAATCACTTGCTTAGCCTTTGCGATACTGAAGCTCTCGGCCTGATCGCGGCTTTCAAAGACATCCGCCCGGATCACTGCGTAGGTCTTGCAATCTCCGTCGATTGTTTTTTCGATGCGTGCCGATAGTCGGTACTTGCCACCTTCGGCCATTAGGTCGGGGAATATTTCAAATCCTTTGTACGAGACTGGTTCCGGCTCGGACTTTTTGCCGCCACCGAAGAGGTTTGAGAAGAAGGACATGGGGCGGTTCCTTTCTGCGTTGCTCGGACCGGAGACTAACGCTGCTCAGGGTCGAGGTGCCCACGATGCCGGAAGCCACGGCTACGCTAATCCTGAATGCATTTGTACAGCATCCCTAGGAAATTTGAGAGAGAGACAAAAATGCGGCCCTACCTGGTGCGTCTATAGAGTGCGCAAATGATCGCAATTTGGTATCCAGTATGCTATACAAAAGATATACTTATCTCTTGGTGCCTTCACCTTCTGAGAACAGAGGAGTCCACTGTGCCAACACCTCTCTTCAAGCCCGGTCATTCTGGTAATCCGGGTGGGAGACCCAAGCTGGATCCCGAGACAAGAAAGTTGATCCAGTCGAACGGCGAGATCGCAGTGAAACGCATGAATGATCTTTTGTCGATGGACGAACTCTTCAATCGCATAGATGGGAACGGCGAATTTGTATCGGGAAAATTCTCTGGCAAAGAACAAATCGCTTTGTTGGCCCTAGCTCAGGACCGAGCCTTCGGACGCGCTGATGGCGTTAGCATCACGCACACCCACAGCGGAACTGTAGGCATGAGCGTCAATCCAACACAGCGGCTCAAAGACATCAGCGACCGCCTTCCAGAGAGATTGGCTCAACAGAAGGTGATTGAGTCAAAACTGGATGACGACGAATAGTCTCCAACCATCACGTAGCTACTGCCGGGTTTAGAGGTTTGGGTTTGTGCCTACAGGCCATGCGCCCGCGCACGTAAGCCGCCTCGAGTTGACGACCCTATATTGTATTTGATATCGAAGGCGCCCTTTTCCAAAAAATTAGGAGGACCTGCATATGTGGGTAGCATTCTCTACGCCCGAGGGTTCGGGCTTTTTCTCTGCCGTTGCAAAGGATGAGTACGGCAAAACCAGCGGGCCGAACATCGGTTCTCGCGTCTGTCTGCGGTTCCGCCGCGCGCAGGATGCCGAACTTCTGCGCGACTACGGCATGGACGGCGAGGTAATCGAAACGCCGGGAGGCGACTATCGCTACCGGGCATTCATCCCGCGCAACCATTTCGCAATGATGATTGAGAAACTGGCACGGGCCATGGACTACCCCAATTTCAAGGACAGTATCCCCGAGGACGATGTGGTGTTCGAGGGCGCATGCCACAAAGCGTGGGGGGTGTTCGGTGATCTGCAACCGGGTGGGCCGTATGGAATGGGGTAAACCAAAGCCACGGTCCGCACGATGTCCGCATGAAGCGGATTATAGATCTAGAAAACGCCCCGACGCCCAGCGCGTCAGGGCGCCTTCTTTTCAGCCCATTAATTGATAAGAAACAGGCACATACCGAAACCCCTCGCCTCGTGTTTCGACAAAGCCAGCGCCTGGAAATGGCATGTGAAAGCCGATCATCGGTACCTTGTCGGCGGCCAGCATTCCCAGCACGTTGCGGCGTGACTGTGTCGCTGCAGCCTTGTCCATGTCAAAGCGGACCTCCCACTCGGGATGCGCAAAAGACCAGACATAGTGGTTGGCCAGATCAGCGGTCAGCACCAGACGCTGGCCGTTGCTTTCCAGATGATAGACCGTGTGGCCCGGCGTGTGCCCATAGGCAGCGACGGCGGTGATGCCGGACGCGACTTCTCCGCCATCGGTAAGGAAGGTCATCTTTTCGGCCTGCGGGGTCACTTTGGCGGCGACCAGATCGCCAACGCGATTGCCTGCATCCTGCGCGGCCCAGAAATCGTATTCCGGCGATGCGGTCACGAAGCGCGCATTTGCAAAGGTGGGCGCGTCATTTGTGGTCATGCCGCCGATATGGTCAGGGTGCATATGGGTGATGACGACAACGTCGATCTGATCTGCCGAGACCCCTGCATCGGCCAGTGCCGCCTGAATGCCGCCCTGACCCAAGCCGGTGTCGAACAAAACCAGTTCTGAACCCGTATTGACCAGCGTCGGAGTGAAGAAGAACTGCGCCACGTCGGGCGAGATAAAGTTGTCCGCCGAGACCTTGGCGAAATCCTCATCCGAGGCACCGCCGCCGAAGATGTCTTTGGCGCCATCTCGGGGCAGGCTGCCGTCCAGCAAAGATGTTACGGTAAAATCGCCCAGTTGAAAGGACTTGGCGATGGTCGAGTTGGCCTTTGTTTCAGCCCCTGCTGCCAGAAGAGGTGTAGCTGCTGATGCAAACGGCAAAGCCGCCGCTGCGCCCAACGCGGCCCGGCGGGTCAGTTTAACGGTCATTTTTGGTCTCCCTGTGTGTGCCAGCAGGTGAAAGATAGGTCTAAGATATCAACTTGCCACCTGACGTTACCGTGAGCGGGCCCCGTGGCTGGACAAAACGCCCATCCTGTGACAAGAGCCGCGCCAACAGGAGACACCTATGACAACCACCCGTTTCGCCCCGTCGCCCACCGGTTACATCCATGTGGGCAACCTGCGCACCGCGCTGATGAACTATCTGATCGCCCGCAAAGCAGGTGGTACGTTCATCCTGCGCATCGACGACACTGACCCCGAGCGGTCGAAGGAAGAATATGTCGACGCAATCAAGCAGGACATGGAGTGGCTGGGCCTGCATTGGGACCGGGTCGAGCGTCAGTCCGAACGGCTGGACCGCTATGCCGAGGCTGCCGACAAGCTGCGCGAGATGGGCCGGTTCTATGAAGCGTTCGAGACACCGACCGAGCTGGACCTGAAGCGCAAGAAGCAACTGAACATGGGCAAGCCGCCGGTCTATGACCGCGCTGCGCTGAAACTCAACGATGCCGAGAAAGAGGCCCTGCGCGCGGAACGCGGCAATGGTGTGTGGCGTTTCAAGCTGGATCACGAGCGGATCGAGTGGAATGATGGCATTCTGGGCGACATCTCGATTGATGCAGCGTCCGTGTCCGATCCAGTGCTGATCCGGGGTGATGGGCAGGTTCTTTACACCATCGCGTCCGTAGTTGATGACACCGAGATGGGTGTCACTGACGTCGTGCGTGGATCTGACCACGTGACCAACACCGCAACTCAGATTCAGATCATTGAGGCGCTGGGCGGTACATGCCCGCGTTTTGCGCACCACTCGCTGTTGACCGGTCCGCAGGGTGAGGCGCTGTCGAAACGACTGGGGACTCTGGCCCTGCGCGATCTGCGTGAACAGGGTGTGCAGCCGATGGCTCTGTTGAGCTTGATGGCGCGTTTGGGCTCGTCCGATCCGGTCGAGCTGCGCTCGGACATGGCCGAGCTGATTGACGGGTTTGATATTGGCCGTTTCGGTGCGGCCCCGACCAAGTTCGACGTGCAGGACTTGTTCCCGTTGACCGCAAAGCACCTACAGTCCTTGCCTTTGGCGGATGTTGCCGACGCGGTTGCGGACGCTGGTGTTCCCGCTGACCTGGCCGAGCCTTTCTGGGCCATGGCGCGAGAGAACATCACCACGTTGGCCGATCTGAAGGGCTGGTGGGAGCTGTGCCGCGATGGGGCCGAGCCTTTGATCGCTGACGAAGACCGCGAGTTCATCGCCGAGGCTGTGGCGCTGCTGCCCGAAGGTCCGTTCGATGGGGAGACTTGGGGCCAATGGACGAGCGCTGTAAAAGAGGCGACGGGTCGGAAGGGCAAAGGTTTGTTCATGCCCTTGCGCAAGGCGCTTACGGGTATGGAACGGGGACCTGAGATGGCGACCTTGTTGCCATTGCTGCACGTGATACGCGCGCGGGGGTGATGAACGCGCCTTGCGGCGCGTGCCTCCGGCGGAAGTATTTTTGAACAGAAGAAGGGCCGGGGTTTGACCTCGGCCTTATTTATTGGGTGTTGATGATGGTTGCAGAGAGATGCTGCAGGCGGTCATCGACAAAGCGTGTCTCGTCGGGTTTGAGTTGTTGGTGGCGCGGGTAACGAGGTTCGGCCCGATCGTTCAGGATCGGCGCGCCCCACCCGTCGGTGGTGGTGAAGAAACGCTCTGCTCCTTCCTCGCCAAAGGCCCGCAGATACCCTTGGACGACCACGTCAATATAGCTGAGCAGTAGCGGGTGTTGGTTCGTTGGCTCGCTGTGCCGTTGATGTGGAACGGCGTATACCGCGATCTCAACATCGTGGGTCAGGGGGTGCGTGATGGAATGCGTCGCTGGCACGCGGTCATAGGCCCATTCCCGTTCATCCAGCGCGGCCCAATCGTTTTTGGGGACATGGGCGATCATCCCTTCGATCTCGCAATTCGGGTCCGGTACGGCCGTCAGAAAGGCGACGGGGCGCAGGTCAGTGTGCCTCCAGGCCCGCCGCCATCCTTTTAGTCGGGCGGGGCGGGGATCGGGAAAGTCGTGGGTGGCCAGGTTCACGAGGCTGCCATAGCCAAAGAAATAAGGGTCTGCCATGTGCCTCTGTTTCCTGTTGTGCCGATTGATGTATGTCAAACCGCTTTTTTGCCGGACATGCAATAAGATCCCATCTTGAAATTTGGGAGGCCATCATGCGCATCACCAAAAGGACGAACATAGCAGTGCGCCTGTTGATGTATTGTGCGGCGCATCAGGACAGGTTGGTGACCAAGTCTGAGATCGCCGAAGCCTGCAATATCTCGGAAAACCATCTGGCGCAGGTGATCAATCAACTGAGCCAACTGAATTATCTCAGTACACAGCGCGGACGGAACGGCGGCATGACCCTTGCTCGTTCGGCCGAACAGATCCGCATCGGGTCGGTTTTTCGCCATGTGGAAGGTAACTTACCGCTGGCAGAGTGTTTTGCGGATGCCGATAATACCTGTCCTTTGACAGAAGCCTGCCGGTTGCGACTGGCGCTGCGGGACGCGGCCGAAGTTTTCTATGCCTCACTGGATGAGATCACTTTGGACGCGCTGGTGTGCGACAACGATCAGTTGTTGAAAATCCTACAGCCGGTGGCCTGTGTAAGGTAGATTCAATCGCTGGCCCGTAGGATGCGGGCCGGGCGCACCGCAAGAGGGCGCAGGGCAAAGACAAGGCCCGCGCCCAAAGTCACAAAAATACCGGCCAGCACGATGCCGATGGCCGAAGGCCAAATGACGGCAAAATCCGTGTCAAAGATGAATGTGGCCACGGCCCATCCGCCCAGAATTCCGGCCAGCAATGCGACAGACCCTGCCGCGGCCCCCAAAAGCACTGCGCGGAGGGCAAAGCTTAGCAGAATGCGGCGTCTGTCGGCGCCCAGTGTCTTAAGGATTGCGGCCTCGTACCTGCGGGCGGGTTCGCCTGCGGCGGCGGCGCCGATCAGAACCAGAAAGCCTGTCAGAAGCGAAACGCCAGCCCCGTAGGACGTCGCCGCCGCCAGACCTGCCAACAGACCAGACACGCGGTCGATCGCGTCACGTACGCGGATTGCGGTGATATTTGGAAATTGCCCGGCCAGGTCGCGCAGAATGGCGGCTTCGGCCTGTTCTTCGGCATAGACGGTGGCGATGAAACTGTGCGGCGCACCGGCCAGGGCTGCCGGGTTCATGGACATGACGAAACCCATTCCTGCGGTCGAGAAATCTACTTCACGCAATGATGTCAGTTCGGCCGTAATATCACGCCCCAGAATGTTGACCGTTAATTCATCGCCGAGTTTGAGGCCCATTTCCTCGGCTTCTTCGGCCGCAAAGCTGACTTGGGGGCTGCCCGCGTAATCTTCGGGCCACCATTGGCCTGCGGTGATCCGTGAATTCTTAGGGGCGCGCGCCGAATAGGTCACGCCGCGATCACCGTCCAGAACCCAATGATCGCCAGCAACGTCCCGCGCCGGGCGTCCGTTGATCTGGGTGATGATGCCCCGCAGCATCGGTGCGCTCTCTACCCGGCTGACGGCTGGATCCTTTGCCAGACGATCCGAAAAACCGGGCATCTGGTCTTTCTGGATATCGACGAAAAAGTAGGAGGGTGCCACATCGGGCAGGTTTCCTGAGATTGCATTGCGCAATGTCCCGTCTATTTGTCCGACCGCCGCCAGTACCGAAAGGCCCAATCCCAAGCACAACACGACCGAAGCTGCGCCTTCGCGGGGGTTGGAAATAGCCGCCAGCGCCCAGCGGAGCGCGGGGCGACCGCGGGCCGGTCTTGCGGCGAGGCGTGAAAGCCTGCGGATACCCAGCGCAGAAAGTGACAAGAGGAGCAGCGCGGCGATCAACCCTCCGCTGGTCCAAAGCGTCAGGCGCGCAGACCCGCTGAACCACGCTGCTGCCGAAATCAGCAGCGCAAGACCAATGCCTGTGGCAATCACATAGACGGTGCGGGGCAGAACCTTTGCCGAGGTCAGGGCATCGCGAAACAAGGTCGCGGCGCGGACGTCTTCTGTCCGGGCCAGTGGCCAAAGTGTGAACAAAAAGGCAGTGAGAAGCCCGTAAAGCGCGGCCTCTGCCAAGGGCTTTGGATAGAGTGAAAACACTGCCGGTACAGGCAGGCGGGCTTCGATCAGAGGTGCCAAGACCAGAGGCGCAACACCGCCCAATATCAGGCCCAACACGATGCCTATGCCGGACAAGAATCCGATCTGGATCATATAGGTTTGGAAGATGGTTGCCTTGTCTGCGCCCAACGTCCGCAGGGTTGCGATGGTTTCCGTTTTCCCGGCGAGATAAGCGCGCACTGCAGCAGAGACGCCGATGCCTCCTACTGCCAGGCCGGACAACCCGACCAAAACCAGAAAGGCGCTTAGTCTGGCGACAAACTCGGAAATTCCGGGCGCGCCGTTTCGGGCATCGGTCCAGCGCATGCCCGTTCCATCAAAAAACGTCCGCGCGTTTGAAGATAGCGTTCCGAGATCAGTGTCTTGCGGCAGGTCCAGTCGGTATTTTGTTGAAAACAGCGTTCCCGGCGCAAGCAGACCAGACGCTTGAAGGTCCTTTGTGCGGACCATCGTTCGCGGTCCCAACCCGAACCCGTCTGCGGCCCCGTCCGGCTCATGCAGTAGGGCTGCCATCAATACAAAGTCCTGAGTTCCAAGCGTAACCCGGTCACCTATTGCCAAACCCAGCCGGTCAATCAGCAGCGGATCCATGACCGCGCCAGGCAGCACCCCCTGTCCGTCCAACGCGACCGAGAGCGTCATCTCGGGTTCCAACACAGGCGACCCCAAGAGGGGATAGGCGTCATCAACTGATTTCACCTGGGTCAGGGCGCGTTGTGTTTCGCCGTTCAAATGGACAACGGCCATCGAGCGAAAATCTACGACCTCGGACAAGGCTTGTGCCGTCTGCTGCATCCAGGCGCGTTCATCGTCACTTGCAAAGCGATAGGTGAATTCCAACTGCGCGTCTCCGCCCAGAAGGGCCGCGCCTTCTTCGGACAATCCGGTCTGGATGGCGTGGCGAACGGACCCAACCGCGGCGATTGCCGCGACCCCAAGCGCAAGACAAGCGAGGAACACCTGAAATCCCCGCAGCCCACCGCGCAGTTCGCGACGCGCCAAACGCGCGGCAAGGCGCAGGCTCATTCTGCGGCCTCTTGCTGCGTGTCTTCGGTTATGCGCCCGTCACGCAACCGGACCACCCGGTCACATTTTTGGGCCAGACTGTGGCTATGTGTGACCAGTATGAGGGTAGCGCCATGTCGATCCCTGAGGTCGAACAGCAGGTCGACAATGGCGGTGCCGTTGGCTTCGTCCAGATTCCCGGTGGGTTCGTCGGCCAGCAATATCTGAGGGCGCGGCGCGACGGCGCGTGCAAGGGCGACGCGCTGTTGCTCACCCCCCGATAGTTGCGCCGGATAGTGATCGCGACGATGCCCCAGTCCGACGGCCTCAAGCTCCGTTTCGGCGCGCGCGAAGGCATCGCGATGTCCGGCCAGTTCCAACGGTGTGGCGACGTTTTCCACGGCTGTCATCGAGGGGATGAGATGAAAGTTTTGGAAAACAACCCCCATCGCGCTGCGTCTGAAACGGGCCATTGCGTCTTCGTCCATGTCGGTCAGATCGCGATCCAGCGCAGTAATCCTGCCGCCTGTTGCCTGCTCCAACCCGCCCATCAGCATCAGCAACGACGACTTGCCCGACCCGGACGGCCCAACCAGACCCAGCGTTTCGCCCTTGTTTACCGATAAGTTGATGTCGTGCAGAATATCCACCCGACCGGCATTGCCATCCAGCGACAAAGCAGCATTTTGAAGCGAAAGAATTGGTGATGTCATAGGTCAATCCAAGCGGAGGCGGTCAATTGGGATATGGAGCGGTTGGGATTTTGCGCAAGGCTTTGATGTCGGGCGCGTTTGCGTGCTGCGGCTTTGCGGTCACAGCCGAGACTGTTGTGATCGCCGCTTTGGGCGACTCGCTGACCCAAGGGTACGGTTTGCCGGAACAGGATGGGTTTGTTCCACAGCTTTCAAGCTGGCTTCTGGAAAATGGGGCCGACGTGCGGCTGATGAACGCCGGAGTGTCCGGAGATACCACCGCTGGTGGGGCATCGCGCGTTGGCTGGACCCTGACGCCCGAGGTGGACGGAATAATCGTCGCATTGGGCGGGAATGACGTGTTGCGGGGGATCAACCCGGTGGTGTCGCGCTCCAACCTCGAAACGATCTTGAAAGCCGCTGACGCGGCCAGTGTAGAGGTTTTGTTGGTGGGCATGCAGGCACCGGGAAATTACGGAGCTGAGTATAAGTCGGAATTTGACGCAATCTATCCCGATCTGGCCGCGCAGTTTCAAACCGGATACGCACCTGACTTTTTTGCGGGATTGGTGGCAGAGGGCGATCCGAATGCCGCCCGCGCTTACCTCCAGCCGGATGGCATCCATCCGAACGCCAAGGGTGTTTCCCTGATAGTCGAGGCGATTGGCCCCAGTGTCCTGGATTTGGTGAACCAGATCAGCGACTGATCAGACCACGGTAACAACTGTACCGATTGGCACGCGCTCGTACAGGTCGATGACATGTGCGTTCATCATTCTGATGCACCCGTTCGAGGCCGCTGTTCCAATCGTTTGCGGCTGCGTCGTGCCATGAATGCGGAAATACGTGTCGATACCGTTCTGGAACAGATAAAGGGCGCGGGCACCCAGTGGATTGTCGCCACCGCCCGGTTGGACATAGTCATTGTCCTTGAAACGGGCATATGTCCTTGGTTCCCGCTCTATCATCTCTTCGGTTGGCCTCCAGGTGGGCCATTCTTTCTTGACGTCGATAGTGGCGGTGCCGGTGAATTCCAGCCCGGCCTTGCCGACGCCACAGCCATAGCGAATGGCCTTGCGCGGTTCGGTCACGAAGTAGAGGTAGAATAAGCGCGGAACGACCAACAACTGGCCCGGCAGAAACTCTTTCTTGATCCGCACATATTGCGGCGTGGGATCGTATTCGACAGCTTTTTTCTTTGCCGTGGCCATTCCGGGTATCAAACAGGTGGCGGCGGCTGCGGTAACAAAAGTGCGACGTGTGAACATGGTGGTTCTCTTCAAAACAACACGGAAATCATAACGATAATGTTGAATGATATCCGATCCGGTCAATCACCGGGGCAGAGTAACCGAAATGTGATGTATTCCTGCGGACACAGTATTCCTGTGTTGCCGCCGGTCAAAAAAGAAAAAGGGCAGGCGATTATCCCTGCCCTTGGAACGGCTTACGCCAGTTCGATATTGTCGGCGCTTTCGCGGCCGTCACGACCCGAGCGCAGCTCGTACGTGACTTTCTGGTTGTCGGCCAGACCGGTCAGGCCCGAACGCTCGACGGCCGAGATGTGAACAAAGATGTCTTTGCCGCCATCTTCGGGTGCGATGAAGCCGTAGCCTTTGGTGGTGTTGAACCATTTTACGGTGCCTGCTGGCATATCCGTTGTCTCCTCATTGGTGCTGCCCACGTGGTTGCGGCAGCCTGGCGTCGTAGTCTGGATCGAATGACTGAGCGCCGTAGAAGGAGACAGTAGGTCGAAATAGAAAAACGTGTGCCCCATGGATATGGCATTGGGGTGGGCGTGTGGCAAGGGCGGAGTTGTGTTAACGGTCTGGTAGCCATAAATGCGGCAAGATAGCCGCATGAGCAATTACCTCCGCGTTCGCATCCCCGGAGCGAAGTATTTCTTTACCGTTTCGCTGGCCGACAGGTCATCTGATCTGCTGATCCGTGAAGTGGCACAGTTGCGTGCGTCATTCGCTGCGACGCAACAGGAGAGACCATTCTGGTGCGATGCTTTTGTTGTCCTGCCGGATCATATTCACGCGATTTGGACCTTGCCGCCGGGGGATACTGATTATTCCACACGATGGGGAGCAATCAAGGCACGGTTTACCATGCGCGTGAACAGGGCCAACAGTAGGCCGGGCTTCAGCCCGGCACCATTGCCGACGGAACTGCCGGTTGTAACGTCAGGCAAATATGCCGGGCTGAAGCCCGGCCTACGGCGCAGCAAACGTGAGGCCGCGATTTGGCAGCGCAGGTTCTGGGAACATTGTATCCGGGATGAGCAAGATTACCGCAATCACATGGGGTATTGTTGGGGTAATCCGGTCAAGCATGGATTGGTGAAGCATCCGACCGATTGGCCGTTCACATCCCTTCACCGGGACATCCGTGCAGGTCGGGTTGATCCGGAGTGGAGTGGTGTGGTCACCGATGGCAAGTTCGGAGAGCCGTAGGATGGGTGATTTCACCCATCAATTTATGTGGTTGTATATTGGAGTGTTGAGAAGTGATGGGTGCGAGCGCCCATTCTACGGTGTCTCAGCCGTAGCTTTTGCAAGGCAATCATCATGAACAGGATTATGCCCTGCAGCGAGCATAGCGATCTCTGCATCGCGTTCCGAATTTGCCAATAGCAGAATTTTCTTGCCCATAGTCGAGAGCCTTTCGATCATGCATTCGGCAAGAACTTCGTTCTACGTTGGTGTCATGTCATCCCTCGATAAGTAGAGGACATATTTTTCCTGCGCTGCAGCAGTGTTAGAATCGGCTTCAACAGGGACAGAAGTAAGTGAAAGGGCGAAACCCACTGCGAAAACGTAAAGTACATATTTACAGCTGCCCATCACCTTACCTCACGTCTTCACCGAGCAAACTTCTTATGTTTCAAGCGCTTAGGCGCCAGCGCGTCCGGTCCGAGCCTCCGTTTTTTGTCCTCTTCGTAATCCTCGAAGTTGCCCTCGAACCACTCCACATGCGCGTCGCCCTCGAACGCCAGAATATGGGTGCAAATCCGGTCGAGGAAGAAGCGGTCGTGCGAAATCACAACAGCGCAGCCGGCGAAATCGACCAGCGCGTCTTCCAGCGCGCGCAGGGTTTCGACGTCGAGGTCGTTGGTGGGTTCGTCGAGCAGCAGGACGTTGCCGCCCTCTTTCAACAAGCGCGCCATGTGGACGCGGTTGCGCTCACCACCTGACAGCAATGAGACTTTCTTTTGCTGGTCGCCGCCCTTGAAGTTGAAGGATGAGCAATAGGCGCGGGAATTGACCTGCGCGTCGCCCAACTGGATGATCTCGGCCCCGCCGGTGATCGCCTCCCACACGGTGTCGTTGTCCTTGAGGTCATCGCGGGACTGGTCGACATAGGACAGCTCGACCGTATCACCCAGCGTGATGGTGCCGCTATCGGGCTGTTCCTGACCGGTGAGCATCTTAAACAGCGTCGATTTACCAGCACCGTTGGGGCCGATGACGCCGACAATGCCGCCGGGGGGCAGGGCGAAGTCCAGCCCTTCGATCAGTTGCTTGTCGCCCATGTGTTTCGACAGACCTTCGACCTCGATCACTTTACCGCCAAGGCGCTGGCCGTTGGGGATGACGATCTGGGCGCGGGTCAGCTTTTCGCGTTCGGACTGTTCTGCCAGCTCGTTATAGGCGTTGATCCGGGCCTTGGACTTGGCCTGACGCGCCTTCTGACCCTGACGCATCCATTCCAACTCGCGCTGCAAGGTCTTCTGCTTGGACTTGTCCTCGCGGGCTTCCTGCTCCAGCCGTTTGGCCTTTTGTTCCAGCCATGCAGAATAGTTGCCCTCGTAGGGGATACCGCGGCCGCGGTCGAGTTCGAGGATCCAGCCGGTGATGTCATCCAGGAAGTAACGGTCGTGGGTTACGATCAGGATCGTGCCCTTGTAGTCGATCAGGTGCTGTTGCAGCCAGGCGATTGTCTCGGCGTCCAAATGGTTGGTCGGTTCGTCCAAGAGCAGCATGTCGGGCGCTTCCAGCAGCAGCTTGCAGAGTGCGACGCGGCGTTTCTCACCACCCGAGAGGTTGGTGATGTTGGCGTCGTCCGGCGGGCAGCGCAAGGCCTCCATCGAGACGTCGATCTGGCTGTCGAGATCCCAGAGGTTTTCCGCATCAATCGCGTCCTGAAGGGTGGTCATTTCCTCCATCAGCTCGTCCGAGTAGTTCTCGGCGATCTCCATGGCGATTTCGTTAAAGCGATCAACCTTGGCCTTTTTCGCGGCCACGCCCAGCATGACGTTTTCACGCACCGAGAGCGATTCATCCAGCTGTGGTTCCTGCGGCAGATAGCCGACCTTGGCGCCCTCAGCCGCCCAAGCCTCACCAGTGAAGTCGGTATCGAGGCCAGCCATGATCTTCATCAGCGTCGATTTACCCGCGCCGTTGACGCCGACGACACCGATTTTCACGCCGGGCAGAAAGCTCAGGTGGATGTTTTCAAAGCACTTCTTGCCACCGGGATAGGTCTTGGAGACACCCTGCATGTGGTAGACATATTGATAGGCGGCCATGTCGCGTCCTCTGGGTCGGGGAAATCAGGTTAGACCGCTAGATATCCAAGCAATGCGGGCGGGGCAAGCTGGTGATATTGTGAATTTCATTTGGAACCGCGGCCAGGTAGATGAGCAGAAGCCAACGGGGGATGAATTTGACGAAACTGGCCGAATTAATTGCGGGTTGGGCGGCTGCTGGCCAGATCGAATGGATCGGATTGCGTCCGGATCGCCGTGCAGAAATGATTCAGACAAAAGACGTCCTTATATCTGCCGAAGGGCTTTCAGGTGATCGCGCCCGCGCAGGCAAGCGGGCGGTGACGCTGATCCAGCAGGAGCATCTGGCCGCGATTGGGTCTTATCTGGGGCAGGGGCCGGTTTCCCCGGAAATCCTGCGACGCAATCTGGTGGTTTCGGGGATCAATCTGGCCGCGCTCAAGGGGCGTGAGGTGCAGGTGGGCGAGGCCATTTTGCGTCTGACCGTCATCTGCGCGCCATGCAGCCGGATGGAGGAGGCGCTGGGCAAGGGCGGTTATTCTGCCGTGCGCGGACATGGCGGTTGGTGTGCCGAAGTGGTCCGGCCCGGGCGCGTCAAGCTGGGCGACGCGGTGAAACCTGTTGATTGACAAGCCGCTACAGTTCTAAACAACAGCAAGAGATGTTTCGACACGATATTCCATTTGCACGGCCCGGGCAGGTCGTTGGGCTGTTTGGTGGGTCATTTGATCCACCACATAAGGGGCACGTGCATGTGACGCTTGAGGCGATGAAAGCCTTTGGGCTGGATCAGGTCTGGTGGCTGGTGACGCCGGGAAATCCGTTGAAGGAACAAGGGCCCGCACCCTTGGAGCGGCGGCTTGCGGCTGCGGGCGAAGTTATGCAACACCCCCGCGTTACTGTGACGGAAATCGAGGCCCTCACCGGTACGCGGGCGACGGCAGATACTCTGGCAGAATTGCAAAAGCTTTATCCTCAGGTCCGGTTCGTCTGGCTGATGGGGGCAGATAACCTGGCTCAGTTCCATCGGTGGAAAGACTGGCGGTTGATCATGGATAGTGTGCCGGTTGGCGTTGTTGCGCGTCCGGGTGACCGGATATCTGCACGAATGTCGCCCGCGGCTCGGCTTTATTCCAAGTACCGGATCGACGGGCAGGCGCGGCATTTGCTTGGGCGGGCCGAGGCCCCGGCCTGGTGTTTCGTAAATGTACCGATGGTCGACGTCAGTTCGACCGATCTGCGTACTCAGGGGGGGTGGGCCAATGGGGTGTTGCCCGAATAGCCCCAGAGGGCGCATAATGATCCATGACCGGTTGTGCGCCTGTGATCTCTGGGATTTTAATTGACCCATGGCTGATCGTTTTTCACGTCGTAAATTTCTAGGAGGGCTTGGCGCCGCCTTTGTCCCCGTTGCGGCCTTCGGTAATCCGCCGGAGGTATCGCTGAGGCCGCAGCTTCGTGGTGCGCAACCAAACGGGGCCGAGCGCCTGATCAAAGCGGCGGGTCTGAAAGGTGAAGTCGCCTTTGCCGTTGCTGATGTGGAAACCGGGGCCGAGTTGGAAGCCGTTGGTGGCAATCTGGGTTTGCCCCCGGCCAGCGTGGGCAAAGCGTTGACGGCCCTTTACGCGTTGGATGTTTTGGGCCCCAACTATCGGTTCGAAACAAAACTGGTCGCGGACGGGCCGATCGAAAACGGTGTCCTGAAAGGCGATCTGGTTCTTGTTGGCGGTGGTGATCCGCTGCTGGACACGGATGCGCTGGCGACGATGGCGGCCAATCTGCGCGAGGCGGGTGTCATCGAAGTGCGTGGCGCGTTCAAGGTGTATGACGGAGCCTTGCCTTACGTGTTCAGCATTGATCCCGGTCAGCCGGATCACTTGGGCTATAGCCCGGCCATTAGTGGAATATCCCTTAATTTCAACCGTGTACATTTTGAATGGAAGCGCGAGGGGACGGACTACGACATTGCGATGGACGCACGAAGCGCGCGGTATAATCCAGCGGTCGATATGGCGACTATGAGGGTCGAGGGGCGTAAAACTCCGATCTACACTTATGAGCCAAGCGCGCGGCAGGATCGTTGGACTGTCGCCAAGGCCGCATTGGGCAATGGGGGCGCGCGTTGGTTACCTGTGCGCAAGCCCGCGCTATACGCGGGTGATGTCTTTAGAACACTCGCCCGGTCAAACGGGATTGTTCTGGACCGCGTGCAGGTGACGCGCGAGCTGCCTCAGGGTTTGGATCTGGTTGTGCATCTGAGCGACCCGCTCGACAGTATTCTTCGCGGGATGTTGAAATACTCGACCAACTTGACGGCCGAGATGGTTGGGATGGCGGCTTCGAAAGCGCGCGGGGCGGACCTTCGGACCTTACCGGACTCAGCGGCAGAGATGAATCGATGGGCGGCCGAGACATATGGTGTGAACGGGATTGCCATGGTCGATCATTCTGGCCTTGGTGACGCGTCCCGCGTCGCTCCGGAAGATTTGGTCAAGGCGCTGATCGCAGCGCAGAAAGCCGGTGCTCTTCGGCCCTTGTTGAAAAAATTCACTTTGGCGGACAGTCAGGGGCGCCTAGTCAAGGATCACCCGATCAAGGTGGATGCCAAAACCGGGACGTTGAATTTTGTGTCTGGCTTAGGCGGGTTCATCACAACGCCGGACGGGTCCGAGTTGGCGTTTGCCATTTTCACGGCCGATGTTGATCACCGGGCCACGATTCCCCGGGCTCAGCGCGAGCGTCCGCAAGGAGCGCGCAGTTGGAACAGCCGTTCTCGTAGGTTGCAGCGCGCCTTGATCGAGCGGTGGGGAACCCTGAACGGCAGTTAAAATCAGGTGGTATGACGTGCCCGTGCGCCACGTTCGATTGCGGCGGCGTGCAGCCTGTCAATGTTCAACTCATACCGGATTTCTTCCAGCAAACGCAGCTCGGTTTCAGCAAGAGATCCATCTGCGGCGGCGACGTCGCAGGCCAGCGCATAGGCCGTTTCGTGCAGGCGTTCGGGCAAGTTGTCCCGGATGAGACCGAAAAGCGCATCCAGCCCGTCTTCTTGTTCAAACAGGTCAAACACGGTTTGCGAAACTCGCCGTGTCCGGCCGATGTCGTATTCGGCAAAGACCGGCAGCATATTCACCGCGCCTTCGATCTTGACCAGTTCGGCTGTGCGGATGGTTTCATCCGACGCCGAGACCGCGACCATGATCGCAACAAGGCAATCCTGAGGGGACATCGGGTGAGGAACTTGGTCGGTCATGCTGTCGTCCTGGTTAAGCTGTTCTGAGCGGGCACGATAGGAGGGGTCGAGTTGAGGTTCAATGAGTTTTGCCGTCGGCACTCATAGAATAGGCAGTGGTCCGCGAGTTTTGGTCTGTCTCAGCACAAAATTACTGCGTGTGTCACGGACCAAGCCGGACTTCAGCAAACGCTGCATGATGAAATGTTCAAGCTCCTCTGGCGTTTTCGCATAGACCTTCAGGATGAAATCATGATCCCCCGTGATCGAGGCGCATTCGACAATCTGCGGTTCGGTTTCAATGAGGCGCAGGAAAGAGGCGATGCTGTCTTCCTGATGATCGCGCAGCGCAACATGGACATAGGCAATCGCGTTCAATCCGACAGATTTGGCTTTCACCTGAGCTGCATAGCCGGAAATAATCCCGACGGCTTCAAGATCACGAACCCGGCGCCAGCATTGTGACGCGGACAAACCGGTGCGATCAGCCAGGTCTTGCATGGACAGGCGTCCGTCCGATTGGAGTTCTTTGAGAATGGCAATATCGGCGGATTGAAGAATTTGGGTCATATTTTGATCATTCTCGGAATGTTTCATTCAAAATAGGGCAAAACGCGACCCTATCAAAACTAATTTTGTCGCCGCAAAGGTATAAACTTTTCTTCAGGAGGAGTCGCTATGCCCAAATCGACAAACTACGTTGCCAAGGTCGCAGATGCGCAGGGCAATATTGCCTATACCGCCGAGGAGGATGCTGTTTGGGCTGATCTCTATGCCGCGCAGCAAGGCAATATTCGTCGGTACATGGCGCGCGAATACCTTGAAGGGCTGGAGCGGTTGGATTTGCCAAAGACATCTGTCCCGTCGTGCAAGGACATCTCTGACCGCTTGTTGGATCTGACGGGTTGGCGGGTTCAGCCGGTTCCGGCTTTGATCGGGTTCAAAACCTTCTTTGGAATGTTGGCAGATCGGGTGTTCCCCGCTGCATCGTTCATCCGGTCGCGCGAAGATTTCGACTATATTGAAGAACCAGACATCTTCCATGAAATCTTCGGTCATACACCGTTGCTCAGTGATCCCAGGTTTGCGACCTTTAGTCAGGCGATCGGGGAAGCGGGCGTTGCGGCTGAAGATCGCGATTATTCGTGGCTGATCCGCCTTTACTGGTTCACGATCGAGTTCGGGTTGCGTCGGCAGGACGGAGAGATAAAGGCGCTGGGGTCGGGGCTTGCATCCTCTCCCACTGAATTGGTCTACGCCGTCGAAAGTGACATTCCTGACCGGGATCCGTTCGACGTTCTTACGATCTTGCGCACACCTTATCGGATCGACATGCATCAATTGGGCTATTTCGTGCTAAACTCGCCCGAAGACCTGTTTGAGGCCGCCGACCGAGATCTGTTGGCGGATGTACGACGGGCGCAGACCCTTGGGCTGCTGCCGAACAAGTTTCCGGAAAAAGCAACTGCGGCGGAGTGAACTGAACATGACCCTAACTGGAGAGACCTGCAGCCTGTCGGACCGAACCTGTGTGCCCTGTTCCGGCGGAATCCCTCCTTTGACCGCTGATGAGGCCAAGACGCATGTGGCCGAACTTGCCTCTGACTGGAAACTGGACGCGGAGGCAAAGGCGCTGAGCCGTCATTACACGTTCAAAGGGTTTGCCAAGGCGACGTATTTGGCCAATCTTTGCGCGTGGCTTGCCGATCAACAGGGTCACCACCCGGATATCGCTTTTGGCTGGGGTTATGTGGATGTCAAATTGACGACACACGAAATTGGCGGCCTCAGCGAGAATGATTTCATCTGGGCGGCCAAACTGGATCAATTGACCTCGTGATTCTGCGTTTCTAAGCTTTCCAGTCAGGAAAAACCCCAGGCTTTATTGACTCATGCTGCACCGGCACAATAGGAGGGGCCGGTCGGTTGCATATGGCGACCGGCACTGTTTTTCCCGATGGAGCTTGTCGAATAATGTCTGAACTGCGTGAAACCGCGATGTCGTCCAAGGCCTGGCCTTTTGAAGAGGCGCGCCGGGTACTCAAACGCTATCAGAAGGGTGCTCCTGAAAAGGGGTATGTGCTGTTTCAGACAGGATACGGTCCGTCGGGCCTGCCACATATCGGGACATTTGGCGAGGTTGCCCGGACGTCTATGGTACGTCACGCTTTTGAGCAGATCAGCGATATCCCAACCAAGCTGATTTGTTTCTCGGACGATATGGACGGGTTTCGCAAAGTGCCGACCAACGTACCGATGCAGGACGCGTTGAAGGAAGATCTGCATCTGCCACTGACCAAAGTGCGCGATCCGTTTGGCACGCATGAAGGGTTTGCACAGCACAACAACGCGATGCTGTGCGATTTTCTGGATAGCTTCGGGTTTCAGTATGAATTCGCCTCGGCCACCGATTACTATACCAGCGGCAAGTTTGATGAGATGCTGCTGACCGCCTTGGACCGGTTCGAGAAAATTCAGGAAATCATGCTGCCGACCCTGGGGGCAGAGCGGCGCGAGACCTATTCCTGCTTCCTGCCGATTAGCCCGAAAACCGGCCACGTGTTGCAGGTTCCAACGCTGGAACGCGACGTGGCCAAGGGGACGATCGTTTATCAGGAACCCGACGGCGAAAAGGTCGAAATCCCGGTCACGGGCGGCAACGTCAAGATGCAGTGGAAGCCGGATTGGGCGATGCGCTGGGCCGCGCTGGGCGTGGACTATGAGATGTCGGGCAAGGACCTGATCGACTCGGTCACGCAATCGTCGAAAATCTGCCGGGCGCTGGGCAAGCAGCCGCCCGAGTCGCTGAGCTATGAGTTGTTCAATGATGAGCAGGGGCAGAAAATCTCGAAATCGAAAGGCAATGGTCTGTCGATGGAGGAGTGGCTGACCTACGCCGCGCCCGAGAGCCTTTCGTATTTCATGTACCAAAAGCCCAAGACGGCCAAGCGTCTGTATTTTGATGTCATCCCCAAAGCAGTGGATGAGTATCACCAGCAGTTGCGTGCCTATCCGGGGCAAGAGCTGAAGGCGCAGTTGAACAACCCCGTTTGGCATATCCACGGTGGCGGCGTTCCGGAATCAACGCTGATGGTGCCCTTTGCAATGCTGTTGAACCTTGCGTCGGTTTCCGGTGCCGAGGACAAAGAGGCGTTGTGGGGCTTTATCCGCCGGTATGCGCCTGAGGCCACGGCCGAAACGCATCCCGACCTTGATCAGGCGGCAGGCTTTGCGGTGCGTTACTTCAACGATTTCGTCAAACCAACCCGCCAACATCGCGCACCTACGGATCAAGAGCGCGAGGCGTTGGAAGCGCTCAAAGCCGCGCTTGCAGACTATGACGGTCCGATTGAGGATGAGGCGCTGCAATCCGTGGTCTATGCCATCGGACGCGATCGGTTCGATCCGCTGCGGGGATGGTTCACCGCCCTGTACGAAGTGCTCTTGGGTGCGTCTCAAGGGCCGCGTTTTGGTGGATTTATTGCGCTGTATGGCGTGCCAGAAACGATTGCCTTGATCGACAAGGCATTGGCCGGAGAACTGGTCTGATTTGACCTGATACCTCATGGGGCTACCCTTGGATCAGGAGGTGGCCCTATGCGCCGTATTATTCTTGCCGTAGCCTTCAGTGTCGGGCTGGTCACGAGCGGTGCCGCTCAGGATGCCGAGATCGAGGCCAATATCGCAGCCCAGATACAGGCGTTCAAAGCGGATGATTTCGTCACCGCCTTTACCTTTGCCAGCCCGAATATCCAGAACATATTTCGCACGCCCGAGAATTTCGGGGCAATGGTGCGAAATGGCTATCCGATGGTCTGGCGACCTTCCGAAGTAAGGTTTCTGGAGCTGCGCGAAGTTGCCGGAGCTTTGTGGCAGAAGGTGATGATCGTCGATGGGGATGGGCGTGCCCATATCCTTGACTATCAAATGATCCAGCTTGAAAGCGAGTGGAAGATCAACGGCGTCCAATTGCTGGGAAATTCCGACCCGTCCGCCTGATGCAACGCCTCCGTGACGGTGGCGTGATGGGCGATTAATCCCTTTTCGATTAACAGGGGCCTTGGGCGACATGCTTGAGGCCCCGTCTCTACGGGGTTTCTGGCGTGTGATGCTGGATTCCAGACGGGGAGGGGACGGGGAGAGGTGGGTTTGAGGCCCCCAGTCGACTTGAGGAAAAGAAACCGGGGACCTCCGCTAGCCGCGCGCTTGGCGTTGGGAACCACTCGTCGCGACCGCACCCCAAAATAACAGCCACCGATTTCAGTAGGAAGATTGACACGCGGGATGGGGGCGACACACCACCGAGTTTCGGGGGAAGTCGGCAGTGTGCGCCCCCTGATGCTGCCGCGTACCCCCTCGTGAACAAACTCAACCCACCAACAAATCAGCAGCATCAAGGCCAGAAATAGTGGGTTGGAGGAAATGGTCATGCGAAAATAGGTCAACCGCTTGTTATTTGGTGCCAAAATAGCTTTCCGAAGACCAACTTATCGCAGGATTTATGTTGATGTGATCCTTTCCAACACAACAGACGTATTATCTTAAGTCCCTAACCCCATTGGGGACCCTACGTGAGTGACTACACCCCGCCTCTGTGCGGGGTGTTTTTTTGAAGCCCTCACAGGGACGCAGTTTCAGCAGGAAGATTGACGTGCAAACGCCCGGGAACCACCCCGGGCGTTCGACTTACCAGCGAGTAAAGGGCCGACCAAAGCCCATTCTCGTAGAAATCACATCCCTGATATTCGGGTCAATCTGTCGTTGTCGGATGGTTGCATGACAACGCTAAACAATTGTTTGTAAAAGATATAATTGACGCGAGGCATCAGCATTATTTTATTCGTGGGGTAGACCCAACCAGTGAGATGACCGACATGACTGCGTACCTTTTTTGTCATGCCGCTTGGATTCGCTGCCTTTACTCCATCCTATATGCCCATACTAAAGCTGACAAATGGTATTGCAGCGAAGTACTCAAGCTTCGTTCCGCCGACACTGCTTTCTGGTTCAGGGCTGTTTTTGGTGATCGATGCCGTTTTTACCCAACAAACGGTGTAGGTTTATACAGGCAACAGGAGGGTTCTTCTTTAGTTCCCTTTTGACTTTAAACGGAAGAAGGCAATTCCATTATGATTGGAACAATAAAGACTACAATCTTGGGCGGGATCTTTTTCCTAGTTCCATTCGGTATACTCCTACTTGTCGGTCAGGAAGTTTTAAACTTGGCCTTGTTGGTTGCATCACCTCTTGCTGAATTGTTCCCGGCAGACGATTTGTTCGGAATCGCTATGGCAAGCGTATTGGCTTGGATCTTGGTGCTGTCCGTTTGTTACGTCGTTGGCCGTATCTCAACCATGCAATCCGGCAAATTCTCAGTAAAACTAGATAACATAATTGCAAACTTGGTGCCCGGTTACAGACTGATGAAATCCCGTATGGCGGGCCTTTTGAGCGTCGAAGACACATCGGAATTGCTCGAAGTCGTTGAAGTTCATCAGGGCAATGCTGAGCAGCCTCATCTGACTGGTCCAAATTGATTGTTAGTGCATCGTCGGCCTGTAATCCATTGGGATGATGGTTTCAGGTGCTGGCGGGCGATAGCCCAGTGCACTGT
>NZ_JBQFQF010000019.1:0-53942 GCF_056536745.1 Ruegeria sp. CJ2 | reverse complement strand
CAACTCAGCGCGCCCGCCTAAAACTCAACCTCAGATGCCCCCAGTCTATCCTGAGCGTCCCCGCCGCTCCCGCAGCGCCCCAACCCCGCCTCAGCAGCGCCGGTGAAGGGGTATTTACGGATTAGGTCTGGGACCTGCAACCCCCATTTTGAAAAAACTTCACATTTCTCTGCGGAAACCTGCTCATCTTAATAAAAACAACAGGTTACCTTCAAATTTATCTCTGCGGACCCGATTTTTCATGGTTTGATAGTAGGGTTCGAATGGCCCCTCGACGGAATCGTACCCAATGCTTGGTATGCAGCAGAGAGTCGGTCCAATGAAATCGCCGCCCGAGGAGACTCGGACGGCGCGCATCGTTTCGAAGGTTTCCGACTTACTTCAGATCGAAGCGGTCTGCGTTCATCACCTTGTTCCAGGCCGTGACAAAGTCGCATACGAATTTTCCACCCGCATCTGCCTGACCATAGACTTCGGCCAATGCGCGCAGTTGCGAGTTTGAACCGAAGACCAGATCAACACGAGTGCCGGTCCACTTGACTTCGCCACTGGCGCGGTCGCGACCCTCATATACGCCCTTGCCTGCGGGCTTCCATTCGGTCGCCATATCCAGAAGGTTGGTGAAGAAGTCGGTGCTGAGTGTACCCACACGATCCGTCAGCACACCGTGCTTGCTGTCGCCGAAATTCGCACCCATCACACGCAGGCCGCCAACCAGAGCGGTCATTTCCGGCGCGGACAGGGTCAGCAGTTGCGCCTTGTCGACCAGCAGTTCCTCGGGCGAAACGGTATAGTCGCCTTTCTGGTAGTTGCGGAAACCGTCCGCGATGGGCTCCATCACGGCAAAGCTGTCTACATCCGTCTGATCCTGCGATGCATCGGTCCGGCCTGGTGTGAAGGGAACGTCAACTTCGTGCCCTGCAGCTTTGGCCGCCTGTTCGACCCCGACATTACCTGCCAGTACGATGACGTCGGCCAGCGACACCTTCTTGCCGCCAGACTGCGCATCATTGAATGCGGCCTGTACGCCCTGAAGCGCATCCAGCGCCTTGGACAGTTTCATCGGCTCGTTCACATCCCAGTCTTTCTGAGGCGCAAGACGGATACGAGCGCCATTGGCCCCGCCGCGCTTGTCCGATCCGCGGAAACTCGAAGCCGAGGCCCAAGCGGTCGAGACCAGTTCAGACACCGACAGGGCCGACGCTGCGATCTTGGCTTTCAGGTCGGCCACATCCGCGTCGTCGATCAGATCGTGATCTACCGCAGGGACGTTATCCTGCCAGATCAGCTCTTCGGTCGGGGCTTCCGGTCCGATATAGGCCGAACGCGGACCCATATCGCGGTGTGTCAGTTTGAACCAGGCGCGGGCGAACGCATCTGCGAATTCGTCCGGGTTCTCGTGGAAGCGTTTCGAGATCGGGCCATAGATCGGGTCCATGCGCATCGCCATATCAGCGGTGGTCATCATGGTCTTGACCTTCTTGGACGGATCGTGCGCAGCCGGGGCCATGTCTTCTTCTTTGACGTTCACCGGCTCCCAGATATATGCCCCCGAGGGGCTTTTGGTCAGGTTCCAGTCATAGCCGAACAGCAGGTCAAAGAACCCATTGTCCCATTTGGTCGGGTTCGCGGTCCATGCACCCTCGATCCCCGAGGTGGTGGTGTCATCGCCTTTGCCCGAACCGAACTTGTTGATCCAGCCAAAGCCCATTTCCTCGATCGGAGCGGCCTCAGGGTCCGGCCCAACCAGATCGGGATCACCCGCGCCGTGGGCTTTACCAAAGGTATGACCGCCCGCGACCAAAGCGACGGTTTCCTCGTCATTCATCGCCATCCGGCCAAAGGTCTCGCGGATATCCCGGCCCGAGGCCAGAACATTCGGCTCTCCATCCGGGCCTTCGGGGTTCACATAGATCAGACCCATCTGCACGGCAGCCAGCGGGTTTTCCAGATCGCGCTCGCCCGAATAACGGCTGTGCGGATTGTCTGTCGGGGCCAGCCATTCGGTTTCCGAACCCCAATAGATATCTTCTTCGGGGGCCCAGATGTCTTCGCGACCACCAGCGAAGCCAAAGGTCTTGCCGCCCATGGACTCAATGGCGCAGTTACCGGCCAGGATCATCAGGTCGGCCCAGGAAATCTGGTTACCGTATTTCTGCTTGATCGGCCACAGCAGGCGGCGGGCTTTATCAAGGTTGCCGTTATCGGGCCAGCTGTTCAGCGGCGCAAACCGCTGGTTTCCGGTCGAGGCCCCACCACGGCCATCAGCCGTCCGGTAGGTCCCGGCGCTGTGCCATGCCATGCGGATGAACAGACCGCCATAGTGACCGTAGTCAGCAGGCCACCAATCCTGCGAATCCGTCATCAGCGCATAGAGGTCTTCCTTCAACGCTTTCATGTCCAGCTTCTTGAACGCCTCTGCATAATCGAAATCAGCACCCAGCGGGTTCGACGCTGGCGCGTTCTGGTGCAGAATCGAGAGGTTCAACTGGTTCGGCCACCAATCCCGGTTCGAGCGGGTTCCGGCGCCATGCATTACAGGGCATCCGCCTGCCTTGGGGTTATCACTTCCGTCCATGTCGATCTCCATTCCTGGCAAAATCCGGCGCGGTTGCGCCGCTAAAAACTCGGTCGATCAAGAACACATATAGATGACACTTTTTTCCATCCTAAACGCACGGCGAAAATTCGCGCAGGCGAGATGAGCAAGAGCGACTCTCTGGTCTTGTCGAGAACCGTTCTAACAAAGACCAGCCATGCGTATAAGTTTTCTTTATGGATGATTGCGATAATTAAAAATTATCAAAATTCACACGTCCGTCATCAAGGACTCCAGCCCCACCCGATAATTCGGATAGCGCAGCGTCACGCCAAGCTCATCCTTGATCCTGTCATTTCTGACGCGCTTATTTTCGTTGTAAAAGCTGCGCGCCATCGGGGTCAGATCGGCCTCATCAAACGGCACGGCAGGCGGAAGGGGCAGGCCTTGCAGCTCCGCTGCATAGGCGATCACGTCCTGCGGCGGAACGGGTTCATCATCGCAAACATTGTAGATTGCACCGGGATTTGGGGCTGCCATCGACGCCACAAGTACCTGCGCAATATCTGCGACGTGAATTCTGGAAAAGACCTGCCCGGGTTTGATAATACGACGCATCCCGACGCGTTTGAGCTTGGAAAACGGGCCGCGACCCGGACCGTAGATACCAGCCAGACGGAAGATATGGGTCGGCAGCCCCGGAATGTCCTGCCATTGGGACTCGGCCCGCACCCTCCACCTGCCGCGCTCGGCCGTTGGTGCAGGTGGGGTCGTCTCATCAACCCAGTCGCCCTGATGATCGCCATAGACCGCCGTGGTGGACAGATATCCAACCCATTCAAACTGCGAAGCGCGCTCTGCGATCTCGTCTCGTAGGGCCGCCAGAACAGGATCGCCCTGCGCAGTCGGGGCTGTCGAGATCAGCAGATGCGTGACCCCGCTCAGATCGGGCGTCTGACCGGGCCAGACAACGGGTTCGGCTCCGGATGCCTTCAGAGCCGGTGATTGCGCAGGGTCCCGCGTGGTGCCCAGAACCCGCCAGCCCATCGGCTTCAACAACCGGGAAACTTCCTGTGCCGAATAACCGTGACCAAAGGAAAAAAGAGTGCCTGTCATGCCGCCCTTGATGATCTGCAATCTCGGTAGATGCAAGCTTGGGTGCCGAGATACTTGATTCGAATCCCTCAATGCGCCTTTCTTTTAGGCATGAGTACCAAAACACCCGACCTGCACGCCGCCTATGCGCTGGAGTCGCCAGAGGATCACAAGCGGCTTTATGCAGAATGGGCCGGCGACTACGACGAAGGGTTCGCCGCGCGCGAGGACTATCAACTGCATGTCCACACCGCGCGCGCCTTTGTCAGTGCAGGAGGCCAAGGTCCGGTTCTTGATGTCGGCGCAGGCACCGGGTTGTGCGGTGCCGTTCTTGCCGGTTTGGGCGTGGGTCCAATAGACGCCACAGATATCAGCGCCGAAATGCTGGACCGCGCCATGCGCAAGGATATCTACCGCGATGCGATCGAAGCTGATCTGAACAAAGGTATCCCCGTGCCGCGCGAAAGCTATTCCGGCGTTGTGTCATCCGGCACGTTCACCCATGGCCACCTTGGGCCAGAAGCTCTTCCTGCATTGCTGCGCGTCGCCCGGCATGGGGCGCAATTCGCACTGTCTATCAATGCGCAGCACTATGAGAAATTGGGTTTCGCGGAAGCCCTGCACAAGATGGCACAGGGTCAGATTCAAAACCTGACTCTGTCCGAAGTCCCTATCTATGGTGATCTGGCAGTTGGTCCAAACAAGGACGACACAGCCCTGATCGCCCTGTTCGAGCGCGTCTAGCGCCCCTTCCAAACCGGATCACGCTTTTCAGCAAAGGCACGTGCCCCTTCCAGATTGTCCTCGGACCCATAGAGCGTATCCACGGTCGGCAATTGCCGCCTCGTGATCCGGTTCATGACGTCCTGGAACTTGGAATCCTCGGCCTCTCGCACGATCTCTTTGATCGCCGCATAAACAAGCGGGGGGCCGCTGGCCAAAAGGCGCGCCAGCTCCCAAGCGCGATCCATCAACTGATCAGACGGTACGATCTCGTTGATCAGGCCCCAGTTCTTTGCTTCGTCTGGGTTGAACCAGCGCCCGGTCAGCAGTAGCTCCATCGCGACATGGTAAGGGATGCGTTTGGGCAGCTTGACGCTGGCGGCATCCGCCACCGTACCGGACCGGATTTCCGGCAGGGCGAAGCTTGCGTGATCGGCGGCAATGATCATGTCCGCACTCAGGGCCAATTCCAGCCCACCCCCGCATGCGATGCCATTAACGGCCGCGATGACCGGCTTGTTCATATCGCGCAGTTCTTGCAAACCGCCAAAGCCGCCGACGCCGTAATCACCATCTACCGCATCGCCGTCCGCTGCCGCTTTCAGGTCCCAGCCGGGGCAAAAGAACTTGTCTCCGCCCCCCGTGATAATGGCGACCCGCAGGTCTGGGTCGTCGCGGAAATCGCGAAACACATCCCCCATCACGCGGCTGGTGGCCAGATCAATCGCATTTGCCTTTGGCCGGTCCAGAGTGACCTGCAGAATCGCGCCCTCGCGCTTGGTTTTGACCGGGTTCATGAGCTTGCCTTTCGGATCAGAGCATCCACCGCAACCGCCCCATCGGGGCCGCAAATGAGCGGATTGATTTCAACTTCGCTGACATGGGCAGCATTGGCAATGACATAGGCTTGCACCGCATCAACCGTATCCAGAATTGCTTGCATGTCCGCTGCGGGTTTGCCGCGATAGCCCTCCAGCAAAGGCGCGCAGGCCAGTCGGCCCAGCGCCTTGCGGACCGCCTGACGCGACGACGGGATCAACAAAGACACCGAGTCCCTCAGAATTTCCGTCAGCACCCCGCCCGCGCCCAACATCAACACATAGCCATGCGCCGGGTCCCGCGTCACGCCGACCAGCAGTTCAGCAACCCCGGTTGGTGCCATTTCTTCGATCAGAATCTCCGCCATGCCAATCTCGGACGCGGTGCGGGCCACATCCTCAAGGCTCACATTCAGCCGAACGGCCCCCTGGTCGGATTTATGCGCCAGACCGATACCTTTGACCGCAAATGGACCCGTCAAATTCTCTGCCGACTGCCGTGCCACTTCACACCGCGTTACGACGCGCTTCGGCACTCTCACTCCGAATTCCACAAGGTCCAGTTTCGCCTCGGCCTCGGTCAGAACGACGTTCGGATCGCCCGAGGACGGCATCAGAACAGGATCCGCTTGGGTATCAAACGATCGGGATGCGGCTTCCACGGCCGCCAGCGCTTCGTGCAATCCTGCAAAGGGCACCACGCCTCCGTCCAGCAGCCGTTGGGCAACATCCTCGGGCATCAATTCCGGCAAGGTTGCTGTCACGGCAAACGGGCGGCCCGAGCGCGCCACGCAGTTCAACGCAGCTTGCGTCGCGCAGTCCCAATCTGTCGAATCCGTGTGCGGGTAATCGACGATTGCCATGGTCAGGCCCTGCTCTGGGCCTATCATGGCGGCCCATGCCTGCGTCATGGCCTCGGTGTCGCGCCAGATATAGGTGTGATAGTCCAGCGGATTGGCCAATGCCACCATCGGTCCCAGGGCGTCCCGCAACTCGGCCCGTTGCGTCGAAGACAGCGGCGGAAAATGCACGTCCCGGTTTGTGGCCATATCTGCGGCAAGGCTGGCCTCTCCTCCGGAACAGCTGATGGTGCCCAAGCCGTTGCTGTCCAGCCCTCCGGTCACATGCAGCAGCTTGAGACACTCCAAAAAGCTCGGAATGTCGTCCAGCCGTGCGATTCCCAACCGATCCAGCAAGGCCTGCGCACCGGCATCGCCTCCAGCCAAGGACGCCGTATGCGAGATCGTCGCCGCCTGCGCATGGGCAGAGCGACCCATCTTGAGTGCAACAATCGGCACACCCCGAACCCGCGCTTTGCTGGCCAAAACCTCCCATTTGCGCAGATCACCGAAACCTTCGATATGCACGCCAATGGCTGTGATGCGATCATCGTCCAGTAAAGCCAATGCAATATCGGCCTGATGGGTCTGAGCCTGATTTCCGCAGGTCAGCATAAAGGCCAACGGCAGGGCACGGCGCTGCATCGTCATGTTGATGGCGATGTTCGAACTTTGCGTCAGGATCGCAACACCACGATCCACGGGCTTCATTCCATGCTGGTCGGGCCACACGGCCACACGATCCAAGCCGTTCACGAATCCATAACAGTTCGGGCCGAAAATCGGCATATCTCCCGCCGCCACGATCAACTGTTCCTGAAGGTCCGCGCTTGTATCGTCTTCGGCCTGTGCCTCGGTAAAGCCCGAGGCGAAACAGACCGCACTCCCCGCACCCATCGCGGACAGGACCTCAACAGCCTGAATCGTGGCATGCCGGTTGATTCCGACAAAGGCCAGATCAGGCGGCGTCGGCAGCGACTCTAATGAACCGAAGGCCCGTTCCCCGGCAACCTCAGCCGCCTTGGGATGAACGGGCCAGATATCGCCCTTGAACCCGAACTTGCGCGCCTGCTGAATGACCGAGGCACACCACGCCCCACCCCCGATCACGGCGATGGACTTGGGGATTAGCGCACGGGTCAGCGCTGCGGTCATGCGCCCAGCGCCCGCAGCAGATCGCGGCTGATGATGTGGCGCTGAATCTCGCTGGTTCCGTCCCAGATGCGTTCCACGCGGGCGTCGCGCCAGAACCGCTCCAACGGGTAGTCATCCATCAGACCCATCCCGCCATGCACCTGAATCGCCGCATCCGTCACCCGCGCCAGCATTTCCGAGGCGTAAAGCTTGGCCGAGGCGATCTCACGATTTGCAGGCAACCCCTGATCCAGCCGATCAGCGGCGGCCAGAGTCAGCAGGTCGGCGGCGTCAATCTCGGTGATCATGTCGGCGATCTGGAACGAGACGCCCTGAAACTTGCCGATCTTCTGGCCGAACTGTTCACGCGTGGCGGCATAGTCCAGCGCATAGTCGAATGCCCGACGCGCGCGCCCCACGGACATGGCAGCAACGGTGATGCGCGTGGCGTAAAGCCAGGTGTTCATCACCTCGAACCCGCCATCGACCTCTCCCAGAACCTGCGCATCGGGCAGGCGGCAATCATCGAAATCCAGCACCATGTTCTTGTACCCACGGTGGCTGACCGACTTGTATCCGTCGCGGATCGTGAATCCGGGGGTGCCGCGATCCACCAGAAAGGCCGTGATGCGTTTTTTGGGGCCTTTCGGCGTCTGATCCTCGCCAGTTGCGATGAAGACGATGATGAAATCTGCATGTTCCGCGCCCGAGATAAAATGCTTGGTGCCATTGACCACCCAATCGCCACCGTCCCGCACGGCCGCACATTTCATCCCCCGCACGTCTGAGCCCGCACCCGGCTCGGTCATCGCCAGCGCATCCATCTTTTCACCCCGGACGGCAGGCATCAGGTAACGGTCGACCTGATCGCCCTCGCAGGCCATCAAGATGTTCTGAGGCCGCCCGAAGAAATGGTTCAGCGCCATCGACCCCCGGCCCAATTCACGCTCGACCAGCGCGAATTCAAGATGGTTCAGGCCAGCGCAGCCGACGCTTTCGGGAAAGTTGCAGGCATAAAACCCCAGCTCGATCGTCTTGCGCTTGATCTCGTCGGCGATCTCCTGCGGCACCTCACCCGTGCGCTCGACCATGTCTTCATGCGGGTAAATCTCATTTTCAACAAAGCTGCGAACGGTCGATGCGATCATCTCTTGTTCGTCGGACAGGCCGTATTGCATTTGGGGTCTCCACATCTGAGGCTGAGCATATCCTGACGCGGGTTGATCTTTTTATCGTGCAGAAATAGTCATCAAGTATGCAGAAATGGATCAAATCGCCCTCTGCACCGCAGCAATTCGGGGTGCTTCTGTTCGACGGGTTTTCAAACCACTGCCTCGCCAACACGGTCGAGCCCCTGCGTGCGGCAAACACGATTGCAGGTCAAAAACTGTATGAATGGAACTTTCTGTCACTGGACCGTACGCCCGTAACATCCTCTTCGGGATTACAGGTCGCTCCGCACCAGACGCTTCAAGACGCCCGCGGGGATATTCTGTTCGTCATGCCCTCCTACGGGTTCCGGGCACATGGCGGATGGCGCACCTTGGCCGGGTTGCGCGCTGCCGCTGGTCGTTATGTAAAACTGGCCGGATTGGACACCGGAAGCTGGTTGCTGGCGCTCGCGGGGTTGCTGGACGGTCACCGCGCCACGATCCATTGGGAAGAACTCAACAGCTTTACTGAGCGGTTCCCGGAGATCGACACAAGGCGCGAGCGTTACGTCATTGATCGCAACCGCATCACCTGTTCCGGGGCCATGGCCGCCTTTGATCTGGTCCTGCACCTGATCGGGCAGGATCACGGACAGGCGCTGGCGCTGGAGGTGGCACAGCTTTTCATGACCCGCAATTCCGCCCGCTCGCATTCCGGGGGCGCGGGCGCGACCAGCGGATACGTGAACAAGGCGCTGGCCTTGATGCAGGAGAATCTGGAAACGCCGCTGGCCATCACCGAAATTGCCCGCCGCGTCGGACGTTCGCACAAGGCTTTGTCCGTTCGAATGCACGCGGAACTGGGCGCGGGGCCAGCGCAGGTCTATCGCCGCCTGCGCCTGAATCTTGCGCGCAAGCTGGTCGCCGAAACCGACCTGACGATTGCAGAGGTCGCTCTGCGGTCGGGCTATGACGATCCCAGCGCGCTGACCCGGGCATTCCGGGCCGAATTCGGTATCACGCCGCGCGCGTTACGAGCAGGTTAGGTATACATCTGTTTCTTAAAGGCACGCGTTCGGGTCGTCGCATCAGCCGATCCATCGTGATAGGTGCCAAACCACTTATCGAACGGGATTTCGGACGTACCATAGTTGCACTCAAAATACCGGTGGTGGAGTTGGTGAAAGAAATCCCCGGCACGGGCAGCATCCGTGTCCCCGGCCCTGAGCTTTTCGAACCCCGAATGCGACAGCACCGGGCTGATCTGCTGGAAATAGGTATGAAACAGCAGGTGCAGCGGGTGCGACGGCACGATCAGGTGAATGAAATAGGTCGTGAAGTACAAAAGGTTCTCGTACCAGTGGTTGGAAATGCCCGACCATGGCCCGATGTTCACGTTGCGGTGGTGAACCGCATGGACATGTTTATAAAGCTTCGGATGATGTTCCAGCCGGTGTACCCAGTAGAAATGCAGCCCTGACCACATCGGGATGAACAGCATCCACACCACGCACCAGACCGGCGAGTTGGCCCATGTCACTGTCGGCACATATCCGTTCGCCATCGCCCAGTAGATCACCCATTGATACACGGTGGCGACCGTCATCGCGCTGCCCAGCGTCCACCAGATGTTATCCCAGACCTGATTGCGGAATGTGAAGTTGCCGTTGTCGCGTGTCAGGTCCCGGCGATCGAATTTCTTGTACATGCCCTGCCCTTTGCGCATGTACAGCCACCAATGAAGCCCCCCGGCGACCAGGATCTGCGGCACCATGTTCAGCAACCAGATGCGGAACATCCAGCCGGGCGCGAAGCTCTGCATCGTGTCCAGCGCAGGAAAGAAAAACACGTAAGCCGTCACCGCCAGAACCATGCAAAGCGTCAGCGACGTGATTTGTAGCCAAGCGTCACTATACCATTGCAAAACGGCAGCGGGGCGCGGTGGCCAGTTGAATAATGGGTTCAATCCCACCGGCCCGTCAGGGTGGTAATGCCAGCGGGCGGCTTCGGGGTCCTGAGACGCGTTGGTCATCGCGGCCTCCTGCTTATGTGGCGTAGTCTGAGCCTTCGGCATCCAGCAGAGATTTGATCTCTCGCAGATGCGCTTCGGCCTGATCGGGATAATCGTCCAGCTCTTGTGCGGTCTTTTCGGCAATCTCGTCCGACAACACGCGCAACGGTTGCCCGGTCTGCAGCGCACGGATGTACGTTTCGGCTGCGCGTTCAAAATAATAGAGTCTATTAAAGGCATCTGCTGGATCACTGCCAATGACCAAGACCCCGTGATTGCCCATGATCATGACTTTCTTTTTTGGGTCCGAAAGCATGGCAGCGCAGCGCTCGCCTTCGCTTTCAAAGGCCAGTCCGCCAAATTCCTGATCTATCACATATCGGCCGTAGAAAGTTGCCGTGTTCTGGTCGATCGGCGGCAGGGTGCTGTCAGCAAGCGAGGCAAGGACCGTCGCGAAAATGGAATGGACATGCATCACGCAGCGCGCATGAGGGCAGCGTCTGTGGATAGACCCGTGCAAACCCCATGCTGTCGGGTCCGGAGCGCCCGGTTGGGTCATAACATCCGGGTCGTTTGCATCCAGAAGCAACAGGTTTGACGCTTTGATCCGCGCGAAATGCATCTGGTTGGCATTCATCAGGAACTGCGTTCCGTCTGAATTGACAGCCAGGCTGAAATGGTTGGCCACGCCCTCATGCATGTTCAACCGTTCCGTCCACCGGAAAGTCGCGGCAAGGTTCACGCGCTCGGACCAGTGGTCGATATTGGGCCGCAGATTGGTGACACTCATGTCAGGCTCCTGTCGGGTGGCTTCGGACTGCAAAAAGCCTGCCTTCGCTACGGATGTTTGACCAACGAAAAAAACGCAAGTAATCCATTAGTCAAACTTATGCTTGAGTTATGCCAATGCAGAATTCTCTTCCTCCGCTGGGGTGGCTGCGCACGTTCGAGGCCGCAGCACGCCATCTGTCATTCACCGGTGCCGCGCGGGACCTGAACATGACGCAAAGCGCAGTCAGTCAGCAAATCAAGTCGCTGGAGGGGTATCTGGGTCAGCCCTTGTTCTTGCGCAGGCCCCGCGCACTGGAACTGACGGAAGCCGGAATAACCTACCTGCCGGTTGTGCGTGACGCCTTTCGAACTCTGGTTCGGGGCACACAGGCCGTCACCGGCACACAGCAGAACGCAGTGCAGGTTCAAAGCAACATAACTTTTGCGGTGAACTGGCTTGCCCCGCGACTTCCAAAATTTCGGGCGCAGCACCCCGAGGTTCAGTTGAACATCTTTACCGAGCTCTGGGAACCGCGGGAAATGGCCGAAGGTGCTGCGGTAGAGATCCGGTACTCTCTGCGTCCCTCAGATACGGTACGCACCGAGTTATTAAGGACCGATCATTATTATCCCGTCTGCGCGCCGGGGTATCAGGTCACGCTGGAAACTTTGCAGCAACATCCGTTGTTCGACTGCTCGAACCTGTTGTCGAATTGGGAAATCTGGGTCGAAGAACAGGCTCTAATATGGGAGAAACCGCCCATCACCTACTCGACAACTTATCTGGTCAGCCTCTCGGTGGCGATGGCAGGTGGTGGGCTGTGTCTGACCCATGACACCATCGCCCGCAGATTAATTGACGAGGGCAAACTCATCGCGCCTTTCGATCATCGGGCGGCAATGCCCGAAGCCTATTACCTGCTGCTGTCGCCTCAGGCCGAAGAAACACCCGGGGCCCTGGCCTTTGCCGATTGGGTGCGCCGCGAGATTGAAAGCGATCTTCAAGCGTAACGGAACGCTCCCGCCCATCGGCAATGCCCACAAGGGGCATCTTCTCTGGTTGGGCCGGGCAGCGCTGGCGCGCTGCGTGACGGTTTCATGATAGCTGTTCAGCAGGGGTTGAACCTTTCCCAGCATTCAGGAAAGTTGGGCCATGGAATACACACCTTTCCCAAGTTGGCCCGATGTCGCCCCCCGTTTGATCGCTGTCGCCGCAGGACGCGAAACCGCAGATCTGGTTATCCGCGGCGGGTCGTGGGTAAACGTGCATAGCCGCGAAGTTCTGCCAGATCACGACATCGCCATTGCATCAGGGCGCATTGCGTTTGTTGGACCGGACGCTTCGCATTGCATCGGACCCGAGACCCAGATCATCGAGGCAAATGGTCGCTTCATGCTGCCCGGCCTGTGCGATGCCCATATGCATATCGAATCGGGGATGCTGACACCGGCCGAGTTCGCCCGCGCGGTCATTCCACACGGAACCACCAGCATGTTCACCGACCCGCACGAAATCGCCAATGTGTTGGGGCTGGACGGCGTGCGGATGATGCATGACGAGGCACTGCTACAGCCCGTGAATATCTATACCCAGATGCCATCCTGCGCACCATCTGCGCCTGGTCTCGAAACAACGGGCTATGAAATCACCGCACAGGACGTTGCCGAAGCAATGTCCTGGCCCGGCATTATCGGGCTGGGTGAGATGATGAACTTTCCCGGCGTGATCAATGGCGACCCCAAGATGCTTGCCGAGATCGCAGCAACGCAAAATGCGAGGAAAACAGTCGGCGGACATTATGCTTCGCCTGATTTAGGGCCTGATTTTGCGGCATATGTCGCGGGCGGACCAGCAGACGATCACGAAGGTACCTGTGAAGCGGACGCAATCGCGCGGGTTCGGCAAGGTATGCGATCCATGATGCGGTTGGGGTCGGCATGGTTCGACGTGGAAAGCCAAATCACGGCCGTTACCGAGAAAGGGCTGGACCCAAGGAATTTCATCCTGTGCACGGATGACTGCCACTCGGGGACATTGGTCAATGACGGTCATATGAACCGGGTCGTGCGCCATGCCATCGCCTGCGGGTGCGATCCGCTGATCGCATTGCAAATGGCCACGATCAACACGGCCACGCATTTCGGACTTGAACGAGAGATCGGCTCGATCACTCCGGGACGGCGAGCGGATATCATTCTCAGCTCTGACCTGACCGAACTGCCGATTGAAATGGTCATCGCCCGCGGTCTGGTTGTGGCCGAAGGCGGGGCAATCACGGTGGATTGCCCGCATCTCGACTGGCCCGAGACCGCACGGAACACCGTCCATCTGGGGCATACGCTCGCCGCTGATGATTTTGAGATCGCAGCGCCCGCCGGGGCCAACCGCGTGCAGGCCAACGTGATTGGCGTCGTTGAAAATCAGGCGCCAACCAAGGCGCTCAAGGCCGAGTTGCCGATCATCGAAGGATTGGTGGAGGGCGAAGGTGAGGTCTGCCAGATCGCGCTGGTCGAACGCCATCGCGCGACCGGAGGGGTCACGAACGCCTTTGTCTCGGGGTTCGGCTATCAGGGCAAGATGGCCATGGCCTCCACCGTGGCACATGACAGCCACCACATGATCGTTGTGGGAACCGACCGCGATCAGATGGCCCTGGCCGCGAACCGACTGGCCGAAGTCGGAGGCGGCATCACCATTTTCCGCGATGGCGTGGAACTGGCCTTGGTCGAATTACCGATTGCCGGACTGATGTCCGACAGCCCTGCCGCTGACGTGGCGGCCAAGGCTGACCAAATGGTCGAGGCGATGCAAGCCTGCGGCTGTACCCTCAACAATGCCTATATGCAGCACTCGCTTTTGGCCCTTGTGGTGATCCCCGAATTGCGGATTTCCGACCTTGGGCTGATCGACGTGCGCACATTTGAAAAAATTGACCTTCTGGAACCACTTGCATGACAATAATAAAAACACCCGACGTGCCCAGCGCCGAAAAGTTTACCGACCCGGCTGCCGCCGTTGCCCGGCTGGAGCAACTGTATGAACAAGCAACGCGCTTTCTGTGCGACAGCTTTGCCAAGGCGATGGAGCAGGGAACCCCGACCGAACGGTATAGGGCCTTCTATCCTGAAATTCGGATCAAGACCTCGTCTTACGCGCAGGTCGACAGCCGTTTGAGCTTTGGCCATGTTTCCGAGCCTGGAACGCATGCAACCACCGTCACGCGGCCTGATCTGTTCCGGTCCTACCTGACTCAGCAAATCGCGTTGTTGATCAAGAACCACGATCAACCGGTGACGATCGGAGCTTCGGATACGCCGATCCCGGTTCATTTCGCGGTGGCGAACAATCCCGATCTGGTCGTACCCCATCAGGGTGCGGCCGGCTTCACACTGCGCGACGTCTTTGATGTTCCGGACCTGACCACCACAAACGACGACATCGTAAACGGCGTTCACGATCACGAAGACGAAGACGGCCCACTGGCCCTGTTTACCGCCCAACGGGTCGATTATTCACTGGCGCGTCTGGCTCATTATACGGCAACCGATCCCAGCCATTTCCAAAACCACGTGCTGTTCACAAACTACCAGTTCTATGTGTCCGAGTTCGAAAACTACGCGCGCGAACAACTGGCCGATCCCGATAGCGGTTACATCAGCTTTGTATCGACCGGGAATGTGCAGATCACCAAGGCGGATGGAACTCTGGAGCAACCGTTGAAGCTGCCGCAGATGCCGACCTATCACCTGAAGCGTGAGGATGGGTCGGGCATTACGCTGGTCAATATCGGGGTTGGGCCATCGAATGCCAAAACCGCCACTGATCACATCGCGGTGCTGCGACCGCATGCATGGCTGATGGTCGGTCACTGCGCGGGGCTGCGCAACACGCAGGCGTTGGGCGATTTCGTGCTGGCGCATGCCTATCTGCGCGAAGACAAGGTGCTGGACGATGACCTGCCGGTCTGGGTGCCGATCCCTCCGCTGGCCGAGGTTCAGGTGGCGCTGGAACAGGCCGTGGCCGAGGTCACGGAACTTGAGGGGTATGAGCTGAAGCGGATCATGCGCACAGGCACCGTCGCCTCGGTCGACAACCGCAACTGGGAGTTGCGCGACCAGTCCGGGCCGGTGCAACGCCTCAGCCAGTCGCGCGCCATCGCGTTGGATATGGAAAGCGCCACCATTGCGGCGAATGGTTACAGATTCCGTGTCCCCTATGGCACTTTGCTATGCGTGTCAGACAAACCGCTGCATGGGGAATTGAAGTTGCCGGGTATGGCTTCGGCGTTCTATACCACACAGGTCAGCCGCCATTTGGCGATCGGAATACGTGCGATGGAACATCTGCGCGGCATGCCACTAGAGCGTCTGCACAGCCGGAAATTGCGTTCTTTCGACGAAACGGCCTTTCTCTGAAGCAAAAAAGCAACGATTTCCCCATATATTTAGGGTTTTCAGCGCTACTATTCGTTGTGTTCGGCCACAATATCCCGTTACAGTTACGCGGTGAGGCCCTATTTATCGGGCACGTTAAGGAGACCAAGAAATGGCAAAGCCTATGACAAAGACTCAGCTGGTTGCTGCTCTCGCTGAGGAAATGGGGACTGACAAGAAAGCCGCGAATGCCGCGCTGGAGGCCATGACCGGCCTGATCACCCGCGAAGTATCCGCCGGCGGCGCAGTGACCCTGCCCGGCGTTGGCAAAATCTACTGCCGCGAGCGCCCCGAGCGCATGGTGCGCAACCCCGCCACCGGCGAGCAGTTCAAGAAAGAGGCCGACAAGGTGGTCAAGATGACCATCGCGAAGGCACTGAAGGACAGCGTGAACGGCTGATCCCAGCTTTCACTGCGACATGATCAAGGGCCGCCGGTTGGGGGCCCTTTTTCATTTGAACCCTATTGTTTTCTCCCTATTTGTCTGCTTAGAGCCCAAAGCGACCGATGCTGCGGTGTGCAGGTATGTCCGATACCACGCTCACGAGAGCATTTTTCCAGGCACATGAATTCTAAGTTTATTGCAATTTGACTGAAGGAGATGTGTTAAACCTCGTATCATGAAAACTTGGACCGTAAAAAAGAAGCTTGAAAGTAGTTGCAGGGCACGCAACGTGGAAATATGCGGGAGCCCTGACGAAAAGCTGTTCCGTTACTATGAAAATGCTTGGCTTGAAGTTGGCAACGAAGAACTTCTTTACCACCCTGACGGAGGCTATTGGACTTGTCCGAAAATGTCCGGCTACTACGGCAGCATTGAAGAGTGCGAAGATGCAGCTCGCGCCGATATCGCATGGCTTGCCGACAACCGTTCTTGAGGCCCTTAACTAGAGGAGCCATTTACGCAGCCGTAGTGAATTGATGCTTTGTCTTCGTTGCAGACACTATCTGACTAGAAGCCGCTACAAAGAAAAACGGGCACCGACGTGCCCGTTTTTTGTTTTATTAACAAGGTTTATCAGTGAACCGTCTCAACCTTGTGGAAGTCCAGATCGCGGTCCTCGGGCATGGCGTCGATGCTCAGCACCTCGCGCCGTTTGGCAATCAGGATATAGACCACACAGGCCAGATACAGGCCCACGACCACCGCTCCGATCCACTGGATTTGCAGCCACTGGCTCTGGAACAGCAGGGTCAGGCCGAACAGCAGCGCCACGTTGCCGCCGATATAGACCAGTTTGCCCAGACGCTCGACTGTCATGTTCAGGTTGTCGGTGTACAGACGGATCAGCGAGTCCAGCGAGTTGATCACGAAGGTCACGCCCACGATCACCATTGCAATGTTGGTGATACCTGCGGTGTCGATGCCGTTCAGGTGGTAGTAGTAGAGAACGGTGAACCAGATACCCAGCGGGATCGACGGGAAGATCAGCAGCGCCGCCAGCAGCTGCCATGTGGTCAGACCCCCCACAAAGCGCGAGGTGAACTGGCCAATCATGATCGACCATGCAAACCACCAGAACAGGTAGAAGGCGTGATAGTCGGTCAGCGGCAGGACGAATTTGTGGATGTTGGCAAAATAGGCGCCGATATTGCTGCTGGTATCGACAAAACCACCAATGCCCATGCCGGCCGCCGCCCACATGCCCAGGATCAGCGCCAGGAACAGGAAGGTCGAGCCCACCGACAGAATACGCACGTATTTCAGGTCGGTCGAGGAATAGGCCGCCGCCAGGATCACCACGAAAACAATCGCGTAGAAAGCCGGGATGACAGTTGCTCCGTCACCAACCTCGGGGATGTAGCCGGGCAGGTAGATCAGGAACAGGCTGGCAGTGAAGGCGCAGGTGCCGATGATCACCACGTTGTTGATCAACTTGACCAGCGGGATCTCAAAGAACTTCACGCGCGGTTCGATCACGCAGAAATAGAACGCCGTCAGGAAGTAGAACGCCCAGATCAGAAAGCCCCAGAACCCGAACTCAATCGCCAATGGGTTCGCAAAAGCATAGGCAGGATCTTCGGCATAGCCACCGAACTCGGTCAGCGGGAACATGATCAGGCCGACATCCAGACCGGATGTGAACAGGATCGCGATAAAGGTGAACAGATGAACCGGCGTGACGCCGACAATGCGCAGATTCCACCACTTCACCACGAAGAACGCGACCAGACCCAATGCCAGCAGGACGCCGAATGACAGAATGTATTCCAAAAGCACCAACAAACCTCCCATGATGTGTCAGATAGCGTCGCAGCTATCTTTAATTGGCCAGTCAATCAACAAAAACACCGCACAAGGGAAACCAGTACGAACGATGTGTCTTATTTGACGCAAAAGGCGGCGGTTCTTGCAGCCGACGCGGAATTCAGGAACAGTGCGCGAAAATCCCGGAAGGAGAGCGGCGATGGATCTGCGCGCCATGGCTATGGGGCTGACATTTGCACTGATTTGGTCGTCAGCCTTCACGTCGGCGCGGATCATCGTCATGGACGCGTCACCGCTATTTTCGCTGGCGCTTCGCTTTCTGATTTCGGGGCTGATCGGGGTCGCGATCGCGCGGGCCATGGGTCAAAGCTGGCGGCTGACCCGATCGCAATGGTACGCAACCATCCTGTTCGGAATTTGCCAGAATGCCCTTTATTTGGGTCTGAACTTCTATGCCATGCAGACTGTCGAAGCCTCGGTTGCCGCAATTATTGCTTCGACCATGCCCCTTCTGGTGGCGCTGGCCAGTTGGCTGTTTCTGGGCGACAGGTTGCGTCCAATGGGCGTGCTTGGTCTGTTTGCCGGGTTCGCCGGTGTCGCGTTGATCATGAGCAGCCGCATCAGCGCCGGGGTCGATATGTTCGGCGTGATGCTTTGCGGGGTCGGCGCGCTGGCGCTGACCTTCGCAACACTCGCGGTCCGCGGGGCAACCTCGGGCGGGAATTTCATGATGGTAGTTGGCCTGCAAATGCTGGTGGGGTCCGCTGTTCTGTTTGCCGCCGCGCCGCTGTTTGAAACCATCTATATCCACCTAACAGTTCCTCTGGTGCTGGCCTTTACCTATACAACCCTGTTTCCCGGCCTGCTGGCGACCTTTATCTGGTTCCTATTGCTGGACAGGATCGGGGCAACACGCGCTGCTACGTTCCACTTTCTCAACCCCGTCTTTGGCGTGACCATCGCCGCGATCTTACTTGGTGAGAAGCTGGGACCACTGGATGCGGTTGGCGTTGGCGTAACCACGTTGGGCATTCTGGCCGTTCAGCTTTCCCGACAGCCTGCGCCGAAACCCGGCTGATACCCGCACATCTGCGCGAGCAAGGCAAAACCCCCTTTGCTTTCGCCGTTCAAACCGCATTTATTAGGTCGCACCAGTTTCTACACGTCCCGAGGAGCCATGACCCGATACACCAAAGACCCCGAGGCGATCGCTGCCCTGTCACCCGAGGAATATCATGTCACGCAAAATAGCGGGACGGAACGCCCTGGAACCGGCAAGCTGCTGAACAACAAGGAACCGGGGATTTATGTCGACATCGTTTCCGGCGAGCCGCTGTTTGCCTCGACCCATAAATATGAATCCGGTTGCGGCTGGCCCAGCTTCACCAAGCCCATCGTGCACGAACATGTGGAAGAGTTCACCGACCGCACATTGGGCATGATCCGGACCGAGGTCCGATCGAAACACGGGGACAGTCACCTGGGGCACGTGTTCCCAGACGGCCCGCGCGAACATGGCGGGCTGCGGTATTGCATCAACTCGGCCTCCTTGCGGTTTATCCATCGCGATGACATGGAGGATGAAGGCTATGGCGAATACCTGATCCATGTGGAGGATATCCAATGACCGAACAACGCGCTGTTCTTGCAGGTGGCTGCTTTTGGGGCATGCAGGACCTGATCCGCAAACTGCCCGGCGTATCGCGCACCCGCGTCGGTTACACCGGCGGTGACGTACCAAACGCCACCTATCGCAATCATGGAACCCATGCCGAAGGGATCGAGATCTACTTTGACCCCACGCAGATCACCTATCGCGACCTGTTGGAGTTCTTTTTTCAGATCCACGATCCGACTACGGTAAACCGTCAGGGCAATGACCGCGGGATGAGTTACCGGTCCGCCATCTATTATGTGGACGATGCCCAGAAACAGGTCGCTCTGGACACGATTGCCGACGTGAATGCCAGTGGCATCTGGCCCGGCAAGGTCGTTACCGAAGTCGAGCCGGTTGGTGATTTCTGGGACGCCGAGCCGGAGCATCAGAACTATCTTGAGCGTATCCCGAACGGCTATACCTGCCATTTCCCGCGCCCCGACTGGGTTCTGCCCAAGCGCGACGCGGCCGAATAATGGTTGGCCCTAGCCTGGGGCTAACCTGACGCCACCCTTGGGCGGCCGCTGGCCTCGACGGTTACGGTCGCTTCGACAAAAACATCCTGCGCTTCAATTCGGGCGGTCCGGATATCGCGATCCACGATCACCCGAATATCTTCGGCACCCGCCTGACGTATTTCGCTTTCAGCCTCGTCTTTCAGGGCTGTCTGCAAAACCTTCAATGCCTCTTCAGATTCCGCGAAATCCTGCGGCCCGCTCTCAAGATGCACCCTATAGCGCCCCACTGACGGTGACGTTACGGTCCCCGACCTGCGCAAGGTCAAACGACCCACAACAGCCCCGATCGCATTGGCCACGCCTGTATGCTCGGGCAGGATCATTTTGCAATGCAGCCGCTCACCCACTGCTGGGTAGTAACTGGGCGCCGACGCCCCAAGACCGATCACATCCACATTCAGGGCAGCATCCAGCGCCAGCAAACCGCGGTGCCGATCCAACCCTTTTTGCGTCAGAACATGGCGGGCCAGATCTGCTGCGGACAGCCCAAAATCCTCAGCTTCTTCCGCAAAAGCAGTCTCTAACAAGGTCAGAGCAGTTTGCTCGGTCAACTGGCTAACGATCATCTCGGCCAATGCTTCGGGTGTTGCGGCCAGAACATCCCCGGTACCAACACGCTTGCGCGCCACCAGCTCCAGCGCCTTTCGCGCGGCTTCACTGTCCCACGAGGTCAGTCGCCCAAGCACATGGGACGCATCAGACGGGGTGACGCCACTGACCTGAACAATTCCGCGATCCACCAGCCGCGCCAGCGCGCCGCTCTCCATGCGGGTTTTCAGCAAGTCCGACAATGGCAGAACCCGATCCCCGAGCCTTTCCAACAACGCGTCTTCCCGTGGCCCAAGACCTTCCGCAGGAAGGCCCGGAACGCGACGCGCAAAGCGCGTGTCATGCTCACCCACCGTTGTTGCGCGCAGTTGTGCATCAAGTACCGGATGAACAATTTCGGGATGCTCTGCCGCAATCAGCGAGACAGGCAAAACCCGCCGCGGCCCAAGGAATACGCCGCCTGCCAAGCCTTCGGTCTTTACATGCACCTGACTGTCACCGCCCAGCCCATGCGTCCGCATGGCCACGGCCTCGACCATTGTGCGAAAGCCACCCACCTGCGCGCCAGCCGGGTCAATCGCCGGCTTGCCGTCCCGGATCAAGGCAATATCCGTGGTCGTCCCCCCGATATCCGAGACCAACGCATTTTCGGCCCCGGTCAGCCAGCTCGCCCCTACAATCGACGCAGCAGGCCCGCTCAGAATGGTTTCGATCGGTCTGTCCCGGGCCTGTTCCGCGCTCATCAACGCGCCATCACCGCGCACAACCATCATCGGCGCCGAAATACCAAGGTCCAGCAGTTGATCCTGCGCGCGCCCGATCAACCGGTCGATCATTCCAATCAGCCGGGCATTCAACACGGCGGTCACGGCGCGTTTTGGGCCATTCAGCTTGGCAGACAGATGATGCGAACACGTAACCGGCGCGCCTGTCTTTTCCGCAATGATCCGGGCGGCCTCAAGCTCATGCGCCGGATTACGCGTCGCAAACTGCGCCGCCACTGCAAACCCCGACACGCCCGTTTGCGAGTCTAAAAAGGACAAAAGCGCCTCGGTATCCAACGGGGCCGCCTCAGCGCCTGCATGCGTGTGACCCCCGCTTAACACAACGGCCGGATCACCTTTCAAAGCATCCTTCAGCCCGTGCCTGTCCAGATCCGCCTGTTTGAACCCGATATAAACCAGTGCCACGCGCCCACCCTGCCCTTCGACAAGGGCATTGGTAGCCAGTGTCGTCGACAGTGACGCCATCGAGATCTGACCCGGCGAGACCTGAGCCTGCTCCAACACCGCCGAAATCGCTTTACCCACACCGATAGCCAAATCCGCCCGTGTGGTCAGAGATTTGGCCGAGGCGATTACATCCTTTTCGTCCCGAATAAGGACTGCGTCCGTATAGGTTCCGCCTGTATCCACCCCCAAAGCCAACGCCATCGGGACCTCCTCACTGTTCGCTGAAAATCGGTGTAGCGGTTCACAGCGACACGTCCACCTCATTTGCGGCACTCAATCCAGTTGTTTCACCGCCCAGCGCGCGGCATCAGCGACTGTCGGATCGGGATCGTCGACCAGTCGCGCCGCGACCGGCCTGAGATCCGGCAGCCCGGAATTCCCGATCGCATAAAGAACATTTCGCACAAAACGATCGCGCCCGATCCGCTTGATGGGCGAGCCTGAGAATTTTTGGCGAAACGCCCTGTCATCCAAACAGGCCAATTCCGCCAAGGGCGGAGCCTTCAACTCGGGGCGCGCCGCATATCTCAGATCACTTGCGGCGACGGCAAATTTGTTCCAGGGACATTCAGCCAGACAATCATCGCAGCCATATATCCGGTTTCCCATTTTCCCGCGTAGCTCTTCATCAACTGGACCCTTGTGTTCGATGGTCAGATAAGAAATGCAACGCCGCGCATCCAACTGGTAGGGCGCTGGAAAAGCATTCGTCGGACACACATCCAGACAAGCCCGACATGATCCGCAATGATCCACCTCGGCCATATCCGCAGGCAGGTCCAAAGTCGTAAAAACAGACCCTATGAAGGCCCAATTCCCCCAATCGCGACTAACCAGATTGGTGTGTTTGCCCTGCCACCCCAACCCTGCCGCATGGCCCAGTGCCTTTTCTGGTACGGGTGCGGTATCAACAAACACCTTCACCTCGCCGCCACCTTCGGCAATCACCCACCGCGCCAGCCGTTTAAGGCGTTTTTTGACCAGATCATGATAGTCTTTGTTCTGCGCATAAACCGAAATCGCCCCGCGTTCCGCGTGCTGCAAAACCTCGGTTGGATCATGTTCGGGCGTATAGCTCTCGGCAAGCATAATCACCGACCGCGCCTCAGGCCACAAAGCCGCCGGATCACCGCGCCAATGGGTCCGCTCGGCCATCCACCCCATCTGACCATGATACCCGGCATCCAAAAACGCCTGCAACCGAGCTGGCACCTCGGGTACATCCCACGGGCGGCAGATGCGACAGGATACAAACCCCTCACTCAGGGCCTGCGCCACCAACCTGTCCTTCAAACCCGATCCGCTCTTCATCTGGCCAAAAATATCCTCGGGGGGAATCGCGCCCCGGCGCGATGGGGGGCAGACAGCCCCCCTTCTACCCTATCAGAAATCCAGATCAGCGTAATGAGGCGGCGGCCGAAAGCCCGGCACCTGATCCGCCAGAATCGACCGGAACGCAGGGCGCGACTTGATCTTGGCATACCAATCCTTCACCGCCGCCGACCGGTTCCAGTCCACGTCCGAGATATAATCCAGCGCTGACAAATGCGCAGCCGCTGCAAAATCTGCCAGCGTCATCTGATCCCCGGCCAGCCAGCGGCGATGATCCAACAGCCAGGCCATGTAATCCAGATGGTACTTGATCGCCTTGGCACCTTCCTTGACGTTCTTGCTGTCCGGATAGCCCTCGCCGGTGACCTTCTTGTTCACCCGCTCATACAAGAGTTTCGAGGTGACCTCCTGGTGAAACTTGTCATCAAACCACGCCACCAGACGCCGAACTTCGTACCTGTCTTCTGGTGTTTTTGGCAAAAGCGCGGGTTCCGGGCGGGTCTCTTCGATATATTCGCAGATGGCTGTGCTCTCGGACATGATCTTTCCATCCAACCGCAAAACCGGAACTTTTCCCGCCGGATTACGGCGCAGAAAATCAGGGTCTTTTTCCCAATACCTTTCTTCCACCAGCTCAACCTCGATCTTCTTCTCAGCCAGAGACAGGCGAACCTTGCGGCAGTAGGGGGACAGGGGAACGTGAAACAGACGCGCCATGAGCTTCCAATCGAACCAGTGATCACCTCTCAGCTTTAGCCCCGAGAGGGTTTGTTTTTCAATCCTCGAAACAATCCGCGCGACCATCTGCGCGGATGGTGGCCGCCCCATCCAGGATCGCCGCCGCCCGCCTACGGGTCCGAACCGACGGATCGGTCACCGACCGATTGCGCGGCGACGGCAGGATCGCCGCAATCCGCGCCGCCTGCACCGAGGACAGTTTTGACGCCGGAATGTTGAAATTGCGTTGGGCGGCGGCTTCGACCCCGAAAACCCCGTTCCCGGTCTCGGCCACATTCAGATAGACCTCGAGGATACGCTGCTTGCTCCAGAAAATTTCGACCACCGGCGTGATCGTAGTCTCCAGCGCCTTGCGCACCCAACTGCGCCCCTGCCACAGGAATACGTTCTTGACCACCTGCTGAGACAGGGTCGATGCCCCGCGTGATCCCCCGTCTTCCAGCGCGTCGCGGATCGCTTCGACGTCAAACCCCCAATGCAGGCAGAAATTCGCATCCTCGGCTGCCACCACCGACCGCGCCATGATGGGCGAGATCTCTTCGATCGGCACCCAATCGCGTTCAACCTTGCCCAGCCTGCGCCATTCGGACCAGATCGTGTGGGTTACCGGCGGGTTCACCACCGAATACAAAGCGATCAGCGCAACCAAAAATAGCACACAGCCCAAAGCGCCGCGCAAAATCCCGCGGCGAATCTGCTTCAGCATCGGCGTTTTGGCCTTTGACGCCTTCTTTTTCTTACCGCTTGTCTTGCGGACTGCTTTCTTTGCCATGCCCCAGCTATACGACGAGTGATCCCGGTTTGAAACGGTTGGCGGGATGCAGGCATAAGAAAACCCGCGCACCGGTGTGGCGCGCGGGCATTATCTGATTGCTCTGGCAGGTTATTCTGCGGGGACCGCTGCGACCTCATTGGTCAAAGGATGGCTGAGCTTGTTCAGCATCTCTTTCGGGCAGACCTGCAGGAAGTTGGATTTCTCTACATCCCAATGTTGCAGAATGTCAGCGGCCTTGCGGCTGTGCGTTTCGGCCTGATGGGTCTCGATCAGCGTTTTCAACTGGTCTTCCCAATGGTCCACAGTGACCGGGCAGGTCACCAGCGTTTCCATGTTCATCAACGCCTGCGCCTTGCCTTCGGGATCATACAAATAAGCCATACCGCCCGTCATACCCGCGCCAAAGTTGGCCCCGATATCCCCGAGGATCACCGCAATACCGCCGGTCATGTACTCACACCCGTTCGAGCCGCAGCCCTCGATCACCACTTTCGCGCCCGAGTTCCGAACCGCAAACCGCTCACCCGCGCGGCCTGCCGCGAACAGGTGGCCGTCAGTGGCCCCGTACAGAACGGTGTTGCCAATGATGGTGTTGTCATCCGCCTTCAGCGGGCTGACCTGCGGCGGGCGCACGACGATTGTACCGCCTGACAGACCCTTGCCGACATAGTCGTTGGCATCGCCCGACACTTCCAGCTTGAGCCCCGGCGCGGCAAAGGCGCCCAGCGACTGACCGGCCGAGCCCTGCAGTTTCACATGCAGGTGGTCGTCCTGGAACGTGTTCCGCATCCCGAAATTCTGCACGATATGGCTGGACACCCGAGTACCAACCGTCCGGTGCGTGTTCTGAATCGCGTAGGACAGCTGCATCTTCTCGCCGTCTTTCAGGAACCGCGCCGCATCGCGCACGATCTCGGCGTCCAGCGTATCCGGCACCACATTGCGATCCTTGTCGCGGTTATAGACAATGTCATGCGCACCATCGACGGTGATCAGCAGCGGGTTCAGGTCCAGATCGTCCAGATGCGCAGACCCCCGGCTGACCTGCGCCAGCAGATCGGCCCGTCCGATGATTTCGTCAATCGAGCGCGCGCCAAGGCTGGCCAGCAACTCGCGCACTTCCTGCGCATAAAAGGTGATCAGGTTGACGACCTTGTCCGCATTGCCGGTAAACTTGGCGCGCAGGGATTCGTCCTGCGTACACACACCAACCGGGCAGGTGTTCGACTGGCACTGGCGCACCATGATACAGCCCATCGCGATCAGGGCGGCAGTGCCGATACCGTATTCCTCGGCCCCCATCATCGCGGCCATCACGATATCGCGCCCGGTGCGCAGACCTCCATCGGTCCGCAGGGTCACGCGGTCGCGCAGGTTGTTCATCGCCAGAACCTGATGCGCCTCGGTCAGGCCCATCTCCCACGGAAGACCGGCATATTTGATCGAGGTCGCGGGCGAAGCGCCCGTGCCGCCATTGTGACCCGAAATAAGGATAATATCCGCTTTCGCCTTGGCCACACCCGCCGCAATTGTGCCAACGCCCGAGGACGCGACCAGTTTCACCGTCACCTTACAGCGCGGGTTGATCTGTTTCAGGTCATAGATCAGCTGCGCCAGATCCTCGATCGAGTAGATATCGTGGTGCGGCGGCGGTGAGATCAGCGTTACACCTTTGGTCGAGTGCCGCAGGCGCGCAATCAGGTCGGTGACCTTCATGCCCGGCAATTGCCCACCCTCACCAGGTTTCGCACCCTGAGCGACCTTGATCTCAAGCTCTTCACATTGGTTCAGGTACTCGGCAGTTACTCCGAAACGGCCCGAGGCCACCTGTTTGATTTTGGCCGAGGGATTGTCACCATTGGGTTCCGGCACGAAATGCGCCGGGTCTTCGCCACCTTCACCCGAGTCAGACTTGGCACCGATCCGGTTCATAGCCACGTTCAGCGTCTTGTGCGCCTCGGGCGACAATGCGCCCAGCGACATGCCCGGCGTGACAAAGCGTTTGCGGATCGAGGTGATCGATTCGACCTCTTCAATCGGCACCGGATTGCCCAGCGGTTTGAAGTCCATCAGGTCGCGCAGGTGGATCGGAGGGTTCGACTGCATCTTGGCCGAATACTGTTTCCACAATTCATAGGACGCACGATCACAGGCCATCTGCATCATATGCATCGAGGTTGCTTCCCACGCGTGGGTCTCACCCGATTTCCGCGCCTTGTAGAAACCACCGATGGGCAGAACATCCAAACCACTATCCCAGCCCTTGGCGTGGATTTCCTCGGCCTTGGCCTGAATACCGGTCACCCCGATGCCGGAAATCCGGCTGGTCATGCCGGGGAAATACTCGGCCACCATCGCGCGGCTAAGGCCCACGGCCTCAAAGTTCAGACCACCGCGATAGGACGAAATCACCGAAATCCCCATCTTGGCCATGATCTTGAGCAGACCTTGGTCGATTGCCTCGCGATAGCGCGCGACGTTTTCCGTCAACGTGCCGTCCAGCAGGCCGCGATCAATGCGGTCGGCCAGCGAATCCTCGGCAAGATAGGCGTTTACGACGGTCGCACCGCAGCCGATCAGTACGGCAAAGTAATGCGGATCGACACATTCAGCCGAACGCACGTTCAGCGAACAGAATGTCCGCAAGCCCTGACGGGTCAGGTGCGAATGAACAGCGCTGGTTGCCAGAATCATCGGCATCGCCACGCGACCCTCGCCCGAGTTCATATCGGACAACACCAGATGGCCAGCGCCCGAACGCACGGCCTCTTCTGCTTCGGCTCTGATGCGGGCCAATGCCGCGTTCAGGGCACCGCGACCGGGCTCAAAGCTACAGTCGATTTCGGCGAGAGGCGAGTTGAAGGTCTCGACCAGTTTCTCCCACTGGGCGTTGCCGACAAAGGGGCTGCCCAGGGTGATGATCTCGGTCTGGCTGCTGTCTTCGTCCAGCACGTTTTTCAGGTTTCCGAACCGGGTCTTCAGCGACATCACACGGTATTCGCGCAGGCTGTCGATCGGCGGGTTGGTCACCTGGCTAAAGTTCTGGCGGAAGAAATGGCTGAGCGGGCGGTATTGCTTGGACAGAACTGCCGACGGGGTGTCATCACCCATCGAGGCGATGGATTCCTTGCCATCCTCGGCCATCGGCGCAAGGATTTGTTCCAGTTCCTCAACCGAATATCCGGCTGCGATCTGACGCTTGCGCAGTTCCTCACCGCTGAATTTCGCGGTTTCGGTCACGCCTGCCAGTGATTCATCCAGATCGTTGATCTTGCCGACCCACTCTCCAAACGGCAGGGCACGCGCCAGTTTGTCCTTGATCTGCGTGTCGCGGTAGAGCTTGCCGCGCTTCATGTCCACGGCCAGCATCTGACCCGGACCCAACGCGCCTTTTTCCGTCACCGATGCCTCATCAATCGGCACCATCCCGGCCTCGGACCCGGCGATGACCAGACCATCGCCCGTCACCACATAGCGCATGGGGCGCAGACCATTTCGGTCGAGACCGGCGCAGACCCAGCGACCGTCGGTCATGGCCAGCGCTGCGGGGCCGTCCCACGGCTCCATCACCGAGTTGCAGTAGGAGTACATGTCGCGCCACGCCTGCGGCAGTTCCACGGCCTGTTTGGACCAGCTTTCCGGCACCAGCATGGTTTTCGCCATAGGAGCCGACCGACCCGCACGCACCAGAACCTCAAAAACCGAGTCTAATGCGGCGGAATCCGACGAACCACCTGCGATGATCGGTTTGATGTCTTCGGCGTAATCACCAAAGGTTCCGGACGCCATGCGGATCTCATGGCTTTTCATCCAGTTGACGTTGCCTTTCAGCGTGTTGATCTCGCCGTTATGGGCCAACATGCGGAAGGGCTGCGCCAGCCACCATTGCGGGAAGGTGTTGGTCGAATAGCGCTGGTGATAGATCGCGAAGGCGGACTCGAACCGTTCATCCATCAGGTCAGGGTAGAAAACCGCCACCTGTTCGGCCAGCATCATGCCCTTGTAGATGATCGACCGGCAGGACAGCGACGCCAGATACAGGCCGGAAATCCCCGCAGCGGCAGCCGCTTTTTCGATGCGGCGGCGGATGACATAAAGCTCACGCTCAAAGGTTTCTTCGTCCACGCCTTTGGAGTTTGAAATCAGGATCTGCTCGATCTCGGGCCGGGTCGCGTTGGCCTTGTCACCCAGACAGGTCACATCGACCGGCACGTGACGCCAGCCATAGATGTAATATCCCATGCGCAGAACTTCGGTTTCCACGATGGTCCGGCAGCTTTCCTGCGCGCCGAAATCGGTACGGGGCAGGAAGACCTGACCAACCGCGATCAGCTCATCCAGATTGGGTTCATGCCCGGTGCGACGGATCTGGTCATAGAAGAAGGAAACCGGGATCTGCACATGGATACCCGCGCCATCGCCGGTCTTGCCATCTGCATCCACGGCACCGCGGTGCCAGATCGCCTTGAGCGCATCAATCCCCGCATCAACAACCTTGCGCGAGGGCTTGCCGTCAACGGACACAACAAGGCCCACACCGCAGGAAGAATGCTCTTCTTCCTCGGAATAGAGACCGTTTTCCGCCATCCACTGACGTTTGGCTTCTTCGGCGCGCACCCAATCGGCATCGTATTTGGTCATTGGCTGTCTCCTTCTTCCGGTTGGGCGTACATGGCTTCGACCTCGGCTTTGGTCATCTGCCGGCGCTCACCTTCGAACGCGTACCCATCGGGCTTTTTGTCGATATAAAGTTCTAGTTTCAGCGGGCTGCCTGCGGCGTTTTCAAACAGGCCAGCCGCCATTTGTGTATGTCCGTGCATCTCGCCCGGCAGAGTGATCCGGTACCAAAGCGCCGAGCCACAGTCGGCACAAAAGGCGCGTTCAGCCCAGTCGGACGAGGTGAAGGTTTTCACTGGCCCAAGCGCGGCATAGCCTTCTTCGGCCTGAAAGGTCACCAGCATTGAACTGGTCCAGCGGCGGCATTGATCGCAATGACACGCGCCCAGCGCATCCTGCGCCGGGGTCACGGTCACGGTGACCGCGCCACACATGCATTGGCCTTGCAATTCGGACATTCCGACGCTCCTGCTGGCTGGCGTTATTCGGCTGCGACCGCTGCCTTGGCGTTGAACCGCTCGATGATCGCATCAGCACAATCGCGGCCATCCCGGATCGCCCACACGACCAGAGAGGCCCCGCGCACGATGTCGCCAATGGCATAAACGCCGTCCATCTCTGTCTCGCCGGTCTGGAACGCGGCTTTGACGGTGCCCCAGCGGGTCACGGGAAGGTCGGGCTGACCAAACAGGGTGGGCAGGTCTTCGGGTTCAAATCCCAGCGCCTTGATCACCAGATCGGCATCTTCGACATAATCCGCGCCTTCGATCACCTCGGGCGCCTGACGGCCGGTGGCGTCGGGCTGACCCAGACGCATCTTCTGCACCATCACGCCCTGCACCTTGTCATCCCCGGTAAAGCCCTTGGGCGCGCTGAGCCATTCAAACACCACGCCTTCTTCCTCGGCGTTTTGGGTTTCGCGCTGCGAGCCGGGCATATTCGCGCGGTCGCGGCGATACAGGCATTTGACCGAGGTCGCGCCCTGACGGATCGAGGTGCGCACGCAATCCATGGCGGTATCCCCGCCGCCGATCACGACGACCTTTTTACCGGCTGCGTTCAGACGTCCATTGTCGAAATCTTCCACATCGTCGCCAAAGCTTTTGCGGTTCGAGGCAGTCAGGAAGTCGATCGCCTTTTCAATCCCGGCCAGACCGCTGCCCGGCATGGTCAGGTCACGCGATTTATAAACACCGGTTGCGATGATCACGGCGTCATGCTTGCCACGAATTTCTTCGAATTTCGTGGCGTCGACGTCACAATTCAGTTCGAACGTCACGCCGCCATCAGCCAGCAAATCATTGCGGCGCTGCACAATGTCTTTTTCCAGTTTGAAGCCCGGAATACCGTACATCAGCAGACCGCCCGCGCGGTCGTAGCGGTCATAAACGGTAACTTGAATACCCGCCCGGCGCAGCATGTCAGCCGCAGCCAGACCACCGGGGCCTGCGCCGATGATGCCCACGCTTTCGCTGCGCTCTGCACCCGGCACAACGGGTTTCACCCACCCTTTGTCCCAGGCGGTGTCGGTGATGTATTTCTCGATCGTGCCAATGGTCACGGTGCCGTGGCCGGACTGTTCGATCACGCAATTGCCTTCGCACAGACGGTCCTGTGGGCAGATGCGGCCACAGATTTCGGGGAAGGTGTTGGTGGCCTGACTGGTCTGATAAGCCTCTTCCAGCCGCCCCGTCGCGGTCAAGCGCAGCCAGTCGGGGATATTGTTGTGCAATGGGCAATGCGACTGACAATAAGGCACACCGCACTGACTGCAGCGGCTGGCCTGCTCTTCAGCCTTTGCCTCGGCAAATTCAGCATAGATTTCGTCAAAGTCTTCCTTGCGCGTGTCCGCAGCACGCTTTTCGGGCATGGCGCGATCGACTTGCACAAATTTCAGCATCGGTTGCTTGGCCACGGGTCAGACTCCATGAATTGGCTTGGTCGAGCTTCTTTAAGAGATACAGGATCAGATGAAAAGTCAATTATACTGACCTAATTTGAAAATTCTTGTCGCTAGAGGGCCGCGGAATGAAAAAATTTCATCTTTTTAGTTCCGATTCGGACCTAATTGCGTTCTTTTCTTTTTCGCATCACGCTTATACCCAGTGAGCATAATAAAAACGTGACGGTGGCACGGGCAATTAGATGAGCCTTTTTCAATTGATTCTCACGGCAATAATTCAGGGTATCACTGAATTCCTGCCGATCTCGTCCTCAGGTCACCTGATCCTTTTGCCCAGCCTGACCGGATTCGAAGATCAGGGCCTTGCCATCGACGTCGCAGTCCATGTTGGCACATTGGGCGCCGTCGTTCTGTATTTTTGGTCCGAGGTTAAGAAGGCGGTCTCCGGCCTGCCGCGCGCCCTGACCGGACGCATCGATTCCGCCGAAGCGCGACTTGCCATGGGACTTATCATTGCGACGATTCCCACAATCATCGTCGGTGCCATCCTGTTCAAGACCGGTCTCAGCCAATCGCTGCGCTCGATGGCAGTGATCGGCTGGACGATGCTGGGATTTGGTCTGTTGCTCTATTGGATGGATCAGAAAGGGCCGCAAACGAAAAAGGCTGGTGACTGGGGCATCAAAGACGCGGCAATCATGGGCCTTTGGCAAGCATTGGCGCTGATACCGGGCACGTCGCGGTCAGGGATTACCATCACGGGCGCACGGCATTTGGGCTATACCAGAGAGGACGGCGCTCGGATCGCCATGTTGATGTCGATCCCGACAATTCTGGCCTCGGGGATCTTGCTGTCGGTCGATGTGATCCGCGAGGCAGATGCGCAACTGGCCATTGACGGGGCCATCGCTGCCTTCTTTTCCTTCATAGCGGCGCTGCTGGCCCTGACCCTGATGATGCGCCTGTTGCGAAGCGTCAGCTTCACGCCCTACGTGATCTACCGGGTCATTTTAGGCGCAGCGCTGCTGATCATCGCCTATAGCTGATCAGATCTTCAGGTTCTTCGCCGAATTCTGAATGTCGTCATACTGACCCGAGGGGCGGAATTTCCACAGATACTCGGGCAATACCGATTCCAAAGTCGACGGCTCAATCCCCAGATCGGCAAATCCCATCGCACCGTCCGACACAACATTGTCGCGCCGCAGGTTCTTAAGCTGATCACGGGTCAGTATGTTGTTGGGAAAAAGCTGGAAACTCACGAATTTCACGATATCCAGAACGCCGGCCATGATCCGCGCCACCCAGAACGGCATGCCAATAATGACCCGACGGCGGTGAATCACGTCGAGCATTTGCCGCATCAACGCCCGGAAGGTCTTTACCTCTGGCCCGCCCAGCTCGTAAACGCCAGCCGGTGCCTGCCCCAGCACACCTTTCACGGCGGCTTGGGCCACGTCGTCCACGAAAACGGGTTGGAATTTGGTCTCAGCGCCCACCAAAGGCAGGAACGGGTTGATCCGGGTCATACCGGCAAAGCGGTTGAAGAACTGGTCTTCGGTGCCGAATATGACCGAAGGGCGCAGGATGACCGCGCCCGGCATATGTTCCAGAACCCCAGCTTCGCCCTGCGCCTTGGTGCGAGAATATTGGCTGTCCGAGGCGGCATCCGCACCGATCGCAGAGATATGCACCATCTGTGCAATTCCCTGCTGGGCTGCCAGCCGCGCAATGCGCTCGGCGCCTTCGGCCTGCACTGCGCCGAACTCATTCTTGCCCAGTTCGTTCAGCACACCCACGCAGTTGACCACGGCATCAGCGCCCTGCATCGCCAGCGCAACCGAGGCGTCATCGCGAATATTACAAAGAATGGGCTCAACCTGGCCTACAACACCATAAGTCTTGACGAACATGGCCTCGTTCGGTCGCCGCACGGCCACCCGAACGCGCCACCCTTCACCTGCCATACGCCGGGCGACGTATCGGCCAACAAATCCGGATCCGCCATAAATCGTGACCAGTTTGGACATGCGAGGGCTCCTGCTGATGGGTCTTACACGATCTACCCCTCAAAGCCCAAGCAAACAAGGCGCAATAACGCCGCGCATTTCGGAAATCCAGGCCCCGTTCCGCTGACCTCGGACGTCAGTCAAAAAACTTTCAAAAAACTTCCCGAATCTGGTTGACGCCCACCGCCAGTAGGCTTAAACGCCCCTCCACGACACCTGCCCAGGTGGCGGAATTGGTAGACGCGCTAGCTTCAGGTGCTAGTGTCCGTATGGACGTGGAGGTTCGAGTCCTCTCCTGGGCACCAAATTTCCCGAAAATAGAAGAAAAGCGCTGTATCAGACGGCTATTTTGTCTTTTGACTCAGTCCGCCGCCCCTTGGGACATCGCGGCAAGCTCTGTCAGTTCGGCGTTCCGTTTCGATGCTTGCGCCTTGACCCGTTTCACGAACTGAGCTGGCAAATCAGGGCCGCCCTGAGCAACATAGGCGCCTGCCGTTTCATCCCCAATCAACTCGGCATATTTGGCCCAGGTTCGCAAAACGAATACGTCGCGCAAACTGATAAAGGGCTTTGTATGGGCTTTGATTTGCGGCTTGGGGAACTTCACGTCTCTGAAGTATTTCTCTTCGATACCGGCCCAATCTTTCGGCGTTTCAAATTCGGCCTGCTCCGCGTGCTCAGAATACCGGAACGCTGGATACTCTTGCCCGTATTCCGAACAGCCATGAGAAATCTTCAGATGAAGGCCTGAAATGCCAAACTCTGCCAACTTGCTCTCAAAGGCCGCAAGGCAGGCTTTGGCCTCATCCGCGCTGTTGCAATAGATGTAGCCCTTATACGGGTATTTGATCCCGTCGCGCAGTTCGATCATGCATTTTCTGGTGTTGTCGCCCGGAAGATCAAGGTTCAGCAGCACCAGATAGGCCTGGATCATCTTCTCCAGCGTTTCGGGCAAAATCTGCACCTTGTAACAACCGTGGCACAGCGCCGGGATTACTTTGGTTTCCGCAAAGAACTTCAGCCGCGCGTCACAATAAGGAACTTTGCCCTGAACCTTCAGGACCTGCCCCGAAAACACCTGAGCAACCGGTACTGCGTGCTTGATACGCGCGGATTTTAGGACGTTCAGCCATCCTTTGTACGCCAAAGCGCATTTCGACGGGTCCAATAACGTCTGCTGCCAGTCCTTGGGCAATATGGATGTAAGCTTGGACTGGGCCCGTCCAAACGCACCGGAACCGCGATGCGCGCCACCTGACATGTCCAAAAGCGTGACCAGACGACGGATTGCCTGCAAGTCGCCCGGTCGAACCGCAATCCAGTTTTCCAGTTGTTCCAGCACCGCGCTGTTTTTCACCGAAACCTCCTGCCACTGGCATCACGCCCATGGCTACGGTGATTGCGCCGAATGCGCCTGCCGTCAACTGAATAGCGCCCGAATTGGCCGGGCACTTGGCCCGACCAACCCAATTCGGTCAGGAAACGGCCTGTTCCGATACAACCTCGCCAAACTTGGTGAAGAACTTGCCAGAAAGCTTTTTGGCCGTGCCAGCAATCAATCGGCTGCCGAGTTGGGCGATCTTGCCGCCAACATCGACCTTGGCGGTATAGGCCAGAACTGTCTCGGCCCCGTCTTCAGTCAGCGTCACTTCGGCCCCACCCTTGGCAAAGCCAGCAGCGCCCCCTTTGCCCTCGCCGGTCAAAGAAAACCCACCGGGCGCATTCGAGTTGTCCAACGTGACCTGTCCGGCAAAGCGCGCTTTGACCGGGCCGATTTTCAGGACCACTTTGGCCTCAAGCTCCTCGGGGGAGTGCTGGATCAATTCCTCGCAGCCGGGAATACATTCCTGCAGAATTTCGGGCGTATTCAACGCCTTGTATACAACATCCCGAGGGGCCGCGATGCGGATTTCGTCAGACAGTTCCATTCACATTTCCTTTGTTCAACAACATTTCGGAAAAACCAAAAGTGCGGTTTCCGTTGCCTGTTTGGGGGTTTGTTCGATGCGCGCCGGCCACAGTGTCCGTACGCGTTTAAGCAAGTTTTTCATCCTCAGACACCTCTCTTGTCTTGTCCGTGTTCCGCCACATGACGATTTCGGCCAGGATCGACAGGGCGATCTCATGCGGATCAATGGCGTGGATATCCAACCCGGCCGGGGATTTCAGTTGTCCCGCACGCACCGGGTCCAGCCCATTTGCCACCAGCTTATCGACCAGCGTGTCCGCCTTGCGACGGCTGGCCACCATGGAAACACGGCGCGCCGGAGTGTTCAGAGCAGCCTCAAGCGCCACAGCGTCACCCCGCCCCTGAGACGCCACAACAACGAAATCCCGGGCCTCAAGCCCCAGATCATTGACCGAATCCGGTTCAAACTGGGTATGCGTACCGCCGGTATTGGTGACACAGACCCGAAACCCAGCCAACGCCGCGTGATCGGCAAGGGCGGACGCGATCGGCGACCCTCCGAAAATCACAACACGCGGCGCATGCTGATAAGGCTCCACCAGCAAATCGACCGTTCCACCCGAGGGACAGCCGCTTTTGAATGTCTGCACGCCATCCGGGTCCGTCATGTTCACCACCTTGTCCGAAGGTTTGATGCGGATCATCTGCGGGGCACCGCTGGCCAGCGCATCCTGCGCCGAGGTCCTGACGGCCCGCTGAACACAGGCGCCACCCAAATGGCCCAGTATCTGCCCATCCCGTGTGATCGCCGCCTTTCCACCCGCCTTGGCCGAGGTCGCATCCGCCGTTCGTAAAACCGTTGCCACACAGAACGCGTCACCTGTCCGGCGAAGCTCTTCTATCGTGTCGAATATGTCGAAATTTGCCATGGGGCTCCTTTCACAATTTCCGGAACTGCGGTTCAAGCGCTGCAAGCGCCTCAAGCGTATTGGCCGGAAGATGGGCATCCAGATGCGGCTCGGCCGCCTGCATCGCGGCCGCGATAGGTTGGTAGTTTTCCCACCCTTTCAACGGGTTCAGCCACACGATCCGCCGCGCCTTGCGCCGAATGCGCGCCAGAACAGCACCCAGCGCCTGCGGGTCCGAACTGCAATACCCGTCTGACAGGATCAGCACGATCGTTCGACCATTCAGCGCGCGTGCACCATAGCCTGACATGAACCGCTCCAAACTGCCCGAGATATCGGTACCGCCCCCGAACCCTTCGGCCATCATCGACAACCGCCCCGCTGCACGCAAGCTATCGTGGTCGCGCAACGCATCGGTGACGCGCATCAGGCGGGTGTGAAACAGATAGGCGTCCGCTTCCGTGCCGCTGCCGATCAACCCCTTCAAAAAGGCCAGGAACACGCGGGAATAGACAGTCATGGATCCGCTGACATCGCATAACGCAACAATCCGCATCGGGCGCGGCGGGCGCGTGCGACGGTACAGGTCCATCGGCTCTCCGCCCCGCGCAAGACTGGCGCGCTGTATGCGTCGCAGGTCCAGCGCTGGCCCCTTTGACGCCTGCTTGCGCCTGCGCGACCGGCGATCGCGGATAGCGCGGGCGATCGACGTTGCAGCCCTTTCCGCCCTATTTAGAGCCTCATCATCCATCAATTCGCGCAGATCCCGGCGCGACAGGTTGGTCGTTCGGTTCGCAATCAGTTTGCCGTCCATCCCCTCGGCCTGCCCCTCGCCCGGATCAGGGGTGGTGGGTTGATCTGGTCCAGATAACGCATCGTCACGTGACTTGCCCTGTTGCTGCCAGATCATCGGTTTGGCCGACTGCACGCGAACATGAGTCGACTTGGCCGACCCTTCCCTCTGTTTCCCGACATTGAACCAGTATGAGTCGAACAAGTCATCAAACCGCCGCCAGTCATCGGCGTCACCGGCAAGAACGGCGCACAATGCACGCCGGGCCTGCCCTGCATCCGTGGCATCAATCAAGGACAATGCGCTCAAAGCGCCCGCCGTTTCCTTCGGCCCGACACGCATCCCATTCATCCTCAGATGCGCGACAAAGCCGGACATGCGATCCGCAAACCCCGAGGCGCGGCAAGGAAATCGCGTGATCTGCATTACGCGACCTTTCCAATCAAGCGATCCATCACCTCGGGCGGGGCGGCATCATAGTCAGCCGCGGTTTTCAGCAAGCAGACAAGCGTTGCCTGAACCTCGTCCCGCGCCTTGGTCAAATCGTTTACGCCCAATCCGGCCAAAGCCGCGGACCAATCCAGCATCTCAGCAATGCCGGGCGTCTTCTCAAAGTCTTCTTTGCGAAGCGCCTGCACCACACCGACAATCTGCCGCGCCAGGGCGCCCTCGATCTCAGGCATACGCGCCTGCAAAATTGCCAACTCCGTCTCGCGCGACGGATAATCAAGAAAACTGTAAAGACACCGCCGTCGCAGAGCATCCGACAAGTCACGCGTACCGTTTGCCGTCAGGATCACGATTGGCCGAACCCGCGCCTCAATCGTCCCCAATTCCGGAATCGTGATCTGAAAGTCTGACAGGATTTCCAGAAGATAGGCTTCAAATTCCTCATCCGCCCGGTCAATCTCATCAATCAGCAAGACCGGAGGCGTGTCTTGCCCAATAGCCTCTAACAATGGCCGTTTGAGCAGATATTCGTCTGAGAACAACTGCGCTTCGCTGGTTCCACCCTGCCCTTCACTCGCACGAATGGCCAACAACTGACGTTGATAATTCCACTCATAGATGGCATGGCTGGCGTCCAGCCCTTCATAACACTGCAACCGGATCAAACGCGTATCCCGCCACGCCGCCATCGCCTTGGCAACCTCGGTCTTACCAACCCCAGCGGGCCCCTCCAGCAGCAAAGGCCGCCCCAACGCTTGCGCCAAATGCAACGCCATCGCCAACCGATCATCAGCAACATAGCCCTGCTTGGCCAATCCGTTCTGCACATCACTCAAAGTCAAAACCAGGATCCGTTCTTCATCTGGCTAAAAATATCCCGGGGGAGGTTCGGAGGGGGCTGGCCCCCTCCGTTCGGTCGGACCGGCACCAGCCGGTCCGAACCCAATCACCCATGCATCCCCAACCCGTTGGCAATCTTCCAGATCCGCCAATGGTCATGCGGCATGTGGCTTTGCACCAACCCAAAGGGCCGGAACGCATCATGCACCGCGTTCGAGAAACAGGGCACGCCCCCAACATTCGGGCTTTCCCCAACCCCTTTCGCACCAATCGGATGATGCGGAGACGGCGTCACCGTGTAGTCGGTGATATAGTTCGGCGTCTCCCACGCGGTCGGCAGGAAGAAGTCCATCAGCGTGCCGGTCTTCACATTGCCCATCTCGTCATAGGCAATCTCCTGCCCCATCGCGATGGCCAACGCTTCGGTCACACCACCATGAACTTGCCCGTCGATGATCATCGGGTTGATCCGCGTGCCGCAATCGTCCAGCGCATAGAACTTCCGAACGTCCCACTCACCGGTATCCACGTCGATCTCCATGACGCAGATATAGGCCCCGAATGGATAGGTCATGTTCGGCGGGTCATAGTAGCTGACCGCCTCCAGCCCCGGTTCCAGACCCGGGATCGCCTGATTATAGGCGGCAAAGGCAATCTCCTTCATCGTTTTGAACCGCTCGGGCGCACCCTTGACCGAGAACCTATCCACATCCCATTCGACATCGTCATCATGGACCTCCAGCAGATAGGCCGCGATCATCTGCGCCTTGGCGCGGATCTTGCGCGCGGCCATCGCCGTTGCAGCCCCCGCGACTGGCGTGGACCGGGACCCATAGGTCCCCAACCCATAGGGCGCGGTGTCGGTGTCACCTTCCTCCAACGTGATGTCGTCCGCAGGCAACCCGATCTCGCTGGCGATGATCTGCGCAAAGGTCGTAGCATGTCCCTGTCCCTGAGAGATCGTCCCCAGCCGTGCGATGGCCGACCCTGTCGGGTGAATGCGGATTTCGCACGAGTCGAACATCCCCAGCCCGAGGATATCACAGTTCTTAACCGGACCAGCGCCAACGATTTCAGTGAAATGCGTCAGGCCAATGCCCAGCAGTTTGCGCGTCTTACCGGCTTTGAACTCCTCGACCCGCTGCGCCTGTTCAGCGCGCAAACCTTCGTAGTCAACGGCCTTGAGCGCCTTGTCCCAAGCGGTGTGATAATCGCCCGAGTCATATTCCCAGCCCAGCGCCGACTGATAGGGGAACTGATCAGCCTTAATGAAGTTGATCCGGCGCAGCTCGGCCGCATCCATGTTCAGCTTGATGGCCAGAACCTCGATCATGCGCTCGATGAAATAGGCGGCCTCGGTCACGCGGAAGGAACAGCGATAGGCCACCCCACCCGGAGCCTTATTGGTATAAACCCCATCCACGGCCAGATAAGCGGTCGGGATGTCATAAGAACCGGTGCAGATATTCATGAACCCTGCCGGGAACTTGGTCGGGTCGGCACAGGCGTCAAAGCCACCGTGATCTGCCGTGGTGTGGCACCACAGACCGGTGATCTTACCATCCTTGGTGGCCGCGATCTTGCCCTGCATCCAGTAGTCGCGGGCAAAGGCGGTGGACATCAGGTTCTCCATCCGGTCCTCGACCCATTTCACCGGCTTGCCGGTCACGATCGAAGCAACCACCGAGCAGACGTACCCCGCATAGGCCCCAACCTTGTTGCCGAACCCGCCGCCGATATCGGGGCTGATCACGCGGATATTGTGCTCGGCAATGCCTGAGATCAGCGAGACAACCGTCCGGATCGCGTGCGGGGCTTGGAACGTACCGTAGAGCGTCAGCTTGCCGGTCACCTTGTCCATGCTCGCGACCGACCCGCAGGTCTCAAGCGGGCAAGGATGGGTGCGGTGGTAATAGACCATCTCTTCGGCGACCACATCGGCCTCGGCCAGAATAGCCTCGGTCGCGTCTTTGTCGCCCTGTTCCCAGGTGAAGATGTGGTTGTGATGCTTGCGCGGCCCGTGCGCACCTTCGGTCTGACCCTCAAGGTCTTCGCGCAGGACGACATCGGATTTCAGCGCCTCGAACGGGTCGGTCAGAACGGGCAGTTCTTGGTACTCAACCTCGACCAGTTCTGCGGCATCTGCGGCAATATACCGATCCTCGGCCACGACAAAGGCAACCTCTTGCCCTTGAAACAGCACCTTGCCATCAGCCAGCACCATCTGCTTGTCACCCGCCAGTGTCGGCATCCAATGCAGGCCCAACGGAGACAGGTCCTCGGCGGTCAGAACAGCGATCACGCCGGGCAGTGCCAGTGCCGCCTCTTTGTTCACGCTGACAACGCGGGCATGTGCATAGGGGGAGCGCACAAAATCGCCGAACAGCATGCCATCCAGCTTGATGTCATCGACATAATTGCCCTTGCCTTGGGTAAAGCGCACATCCTCGACGCGTTTGCGCGAGCTGCCCATGCCTTTGAGGTTGGCGGCGCGTTCTTCGGGGGTCAAAGTTTGGTCGTTCATTCCGCAGCCTCCTTCTGTGCATTGAGCAAGTCAGCCGAGGCTGAGATCGCCTTGACGATGTTCTGATACCCGGTGCAGCGGCAGAGGTTCCCAGCCATACCGAAACGAATTTCTTCCTCGGTCGGGTTCGGGTTTTCCTGCAACAGACGATGCGCGCGGGTGATCATGCCCGGCGTGCAGAAGCCGCATTGTAGCCCGTGATGTTCGCGGAACATTTCCTGCAACACACCAAGGCTGCCATCATCATTGGTAAGCCCTTCGACCGTGGTGATATCGGCGCCGTTCACCTGCGCCACGAAGGTGGTGCAGGATTTGACGGACTTGCCGTCGATATCCACGGTGCAGGCCCCGCAATGGCTGGTTTCACAACCGATATGAGGGCCGGTGATTTTCAGATCTTCCCTCAGGAAGTGGATCAGCAACGTGCGCGGCTCGGCCAGTCCTTCGACCTCGCGCCCGTTCACGGTGAGTTTGACGTGCATTTTCGACATTTTATCCTCCCCTCAACTCGCGCGGCTTTGCGCGCGGTCGATGGCGCGGCGCAGCATGACGCCTGCCACATGTTTCTTGAATTCGACGGGGCCGCGATTGTCGGCCACAGGTTCGATCGCATCCAACATCGCGGCAACGCAGCCATTCACATCGCCATCCGCCAACGCAGCGCTTGCGCCTTCGGACCAGATTGGCGTGTCAGCCAAATTGGTCATCGCGACCGAGGCCGTTCCGTTGCCCACCATCACGGCGGCAGCAGCAGTGGCATAATCCCCGATCTTGCGCTTTTGCTTTTCATAGGCCTGACCGACACCCGCGCCGGGCACCGGGATCGAGATACGGGTCAGGATTTCCTCATCCTCGCGCGCGGTGAAATAGGCGGCCTCATAGAACTCGCGGGCGGCCACGCTGCGTGACCCATCGGGGCCGGACAGTTCAAAGGTCGCGTTCAGGCATTGCATCAGTCCCGGCATGTCATTGCCCGGATCGCCATTGGCCACGTTGCCGCCGACGGTGCCGACATATCGCACCTGCGGATCGGCGATCTGCAACGCCGCCTCGCGGATCAGCGGAATGGCAGCGGCCAGACCGTCATGGGTGATCAACTCGTGCTGAGTAACCATCGCGCCCAGCGTCACGGTATCGGACCCGACAGCGATCCCCTTCAACTCATCAATGGCCTGAAGATCGACCAGATGGCCCATCTCGGCCATGCGCAGCTTCATCATCGGGATCAGGCTGTGCCCGCCCGCGATCACGCGCGCCTCGTCTCCGTGTTCCTGTAAAATGCCGATGGCCGAGGCGATATCGCCTGGCCGGTGATACTCAAAACCGGCTGGTATCATGTTTTTCCTCCCTGGGTCCGAAGCGATATGCCTTGGGGGACCTGCACTCAGGAAAGAACGGTCACATCAGCCGTTCCAGCCAAGGGGAACGGGGCGCGTCGCTTGTTTCACGAAATGCGAATGGGCTGCACGAGTTGCGATCAAAGCCCCAGCGCGTCGCGAATGTCCGACAGGCGCGACCGGCTAACCGGAACCTTGCTCAGGGCATCGACACCGTCAAAATAACAGGTGCCGTTGTCCTTGTGCCGCTCGAAACTTGAGACATGTTTGGGATTCACAAGATAGCTGCGATGGGCGCGCAGAAAGCCGTCAGGGGTCAGGCGGGTTTCAGCCTCGGTGATCGACCACGGGCAGAACAGTTTTTCTGCGCCCATGTACAATACGGTGTAATGCCCTTCGGCGCGGATCGCCGCGATACGGGCTGGTTCGGCAAAAAAGGTCTGGCCTTCGCGTTCAAACGGAACACCCGCCCGTAGCGCTGCGGGTTCGGGTTCAGGGGGTGCGGCAGACGTCGGGGTCGCCACAGCGGGCTCAAGGAAACTGACGCCGGTCAGCAGGAACGCCCCGCAGATCAAAAACACGGCGACGGTCACGCCCATCGCCAACACTTGATTGTTCAGCGCGGGACCTGCGCCACCGGCGCTGTCGCTGGCCACGAAATCCGTCAAGCCGGTGGCGACGAAATGCATGGTGAATACGGCCAGCCCGAAACAGGCCGTACCCAGCAGAATATTGCGCTGAGTGCGGTTGTCATAAGCCACCCAGATCGCCACGACCGACAGCCCCACAGAGGCCAAGGTCGAGATCGCGATGTCCCAGGCGTTATAGACCGGGCGGCACAATTCCATCCCGGCCATGCCGATATAGTGCATCACCACAATGCCAAGCCCGACGATGACGCCCGCGCCAACAATCGTCTGCACCGAACGTGGCCGGAAATGCAGCAACAGCAGCGCCAGACCGACCATAAGGATCGCCACCAAAGCCGAGATCAGCGTGATCAGCGCATCATAGTAAAACAGGATCGGCAGTTGCAGGCCCAGCATCGCCACGAAATGCATCGACCATATCCCACCGCCCAGAACCACCGCAGCCAGAGCGACAACAATCTTGCGCTTCTGATCATCCAGCTTGGACGCCCCATGCGTAAGGTAGAGGCCAGTGAAGCCCGCCATCAGCGCCACGGCCAACGACGCCGCCACAAGCCAGGCGTTATGCGAATAGTCCAGCATTTCGGTTTGCGCGCCCTCCTCGACGCGAGGGCGACGTTAGCAAACGGATTTGATTGGGACAATTGGCTGCACGGCTGAAAACAGGTCATGCATTCGCACGTACCTGTTTCACTGGCAGGCTTATTGAATGACCGCGTTCTCCCAGGCGGACAGGAACTTCTTTCGTTTCAAGTCATCCAGAAATGTCAGCAAAGCGGGGTTCAATCCGATTGTCTCGTGATCCGTGGATTCGCCCTGCGACGTAAGCGGGGGAAGGGATAGCTGGCTGCCTTCAGCAACAGGTTTTTCTTCCACCAGATACCGGATAAAGGCCTCGGCCGCGTCCGGTTGCTGTGTCGCCTTGGACACCAGCGCGGTGCGCATCATGATCGTTTGGAAGTCGGTCGGAAAAATCACTTCAAGGGCATCCTTGCGCTCGGCGCGAACAGCGGCATAGCTGCCAAGGACATTGTAAGCCACCAGAATTGTACCATCGGCAAGATCGTTGATCATCTCGCCGGAACAGCAATACAGGCGCACATCAAGGCCGCCCATGACCTCCATCAGACGCCAGAATGTCTCGGACGCGCGCGCGTCCTGAGTTGCAAAAAGATAACCTAGACCAGAGTCGCGCACATCATAGGTTCCGATCCTGCCCCGAAACTCTTCGGGTCGCTTGCGCAGTGCCTCGATCAGGCCCTGACGCGTCTGCGGAATGTCCTGACCCTCGAACGCGGCGCGGTTGATCACGATGGCCGCGGGTTCGGTCGTAAAAGCAAACAGGCTTTGGTGCCACTGCGCCCATGGCGGTGTCTCGATATCCTTGAGCGGCAGGGCAAACCCGTCATTTGCCAGCTTTAGCTGCAGGTCCATCGCGCTTGAAACGACAATATCGAAGGCATCCGGCGTGGCGCGGACGCGCTGATTGATATCCGCAGTCCCTGATACAAGATATTCGATACTGATATTGGGGTTTTGCGCGACAAATCCATCAATCAGAGGGGCGAACAAGACCGTATCCGTGCTGGAGATGACACGCAGACGCGGACCGTCTGCACCTTCGTTAAAGATCAGTTGATCTTCCCAATCCTCGGCCCATCCGAACCCGGGCAGGACAAGCAGAACTAGAGCGATAAGATAACGCATGCGCCCCCCGATGGCTGGTTTGTCAGAACAAGCGTACCGCCATGTGCAATCGCCACGTCCTGCGCGATCGTCAGCCCCAGACCCGAGCCGATTGTTCCCGCCGCGTTTTTGCCGCGCTCGAACCTGCGGGTCAGTGTCTCGATCTCTTCGGGAAGAAAACCGGGGCCGGAATCGCGCACCTTGATTTCGGGTTTTCCGTTAATCTCGATCTCGACCGTGCTGTCCAGCGGAGCGTATTTCAACGCGTTGTCGATCATGTTTCGCACCGCATTCTGGATCAGGATGGGATCGCCGGAATAGGGAACCGAAGGATCACCTGTCATGGACAATGACAGTTCCTTCATTTCCGCAATTGGCGTCAGGCGTTGAACAAGGTCACGGATCAATTCGACCAAGTCCACATCCTCTCGCACAAGGTGGTCGGCGCGGAACGTGATCATGGCGTGATCCAAAAGCTGCCCCGCCGCGCGCGAGCTTTCGTCAATTGCCCGCACCATCGCCCGCAATGCCTCGCGGTTTTCCTTGCGCTCAACACGGTGCAGCGTCGCTTCGGCATACGATCTGACGGTTGCCAAAGGGGTACGCACACGATGGGCGGCCTCGGCGATGAAATCCTCGGACTGGCTGAGCGATTGATCCAAGCGCCCCATCAAAGAGTTCAGAGACATGACCAAAGGCGCCATTTCCCGTGGGACGGGCTTTTTGAAAGGGCTCAGGTCCTGAGGACCCCGCCGCGTGACGGATGTGGTCAGCTTGTTAAGCTGTCCGATTGTTGTCGAGGTGATCCAGAAAGACAGCGCCGCCGTCAGAAGAAAGAAACCCAAACCCAGAAATGCGGCATTGCGCGAGATCTGGTCGAGGGTCCGTGAAAGCGCGTCCTGCGTCTGGCCAAGCACGACCTCGATTTCGGTCTGTCGCCCCAGCCCCACAAGTGTTCGGCTTGCGCTGACCTGTCGAATGCGCTCCCCGCGCAACTCGCCGGATGTGAAGGACCAGTCGCTTTGGACCGAGGCCGCTGCCAGCCGCAAGTCTTCGTAGCCCGACAGAAACGCCCCGTCCTGATAGATGGCGTAAAACACCCGGTCATCGGTCGGAGTGGTCAGCATCGAGAACGCGGCATAGGGAATATCCACTTCCAGCACCCCATCCCGCAACGCGGCAGCATCAAGAATGGACGTCACGGACGCCTCAAGGATGTTGTCCTGACCTTGTTGGGCCACCTGCGCGGCATAGTTCCGAACCGCAAAGAACAGCAACACAGCCAGAACCGCCGCACCTCCAATCAGGGTCAGGACCAGCCGGTTTCTCAGCGACCCTGAGACAGTGGGATTAGTGGTCATGGTCCAACCTGTACCCCAGACCGCGCAACGTGGTTATCTTCAGGTCCGAAGGCTCAAGATGTTTGCGCAGGCGACCGACATACACCTCGATCGCGTTATCCGTCACGCTGTCATCATAGGAAAACAGCCTGTCAGCGAGTTTCTGTTTCGAAAACACGTGGCCCGGCGCGTTGATGAACAGCTCCATCATACGCAGTTCCCGATTTCGCAGCGAAAGGGTTTCCCCGGCCACGGTCAAGTGTCCGGCTACCGGATCAAACACGACGCCGCCAATCTCGATCGTGGATTTCGCGCTGCCGGATTTTCGGCGCAGGACGGCGCGGCAGCGGGCCTCAAGCTCGGCATGATCAAACGGCTTGGTCACGTAGTCATCTGCCCCCAGATCAAGCGAACCGATTCGATCCGAAACCTGACTGCGCGCGGTCAAAACGATCACCGGCGTGTCCAGGCGGCTGGCGCGGTGCCGTTTCAGAAAGTCTCGGCCATCCCCATCCGGCAGCATGATGTCCAGCAGGATCAAATCATATTCCTCGGTTTCGACAAAGGCGGTCGCGTCTTCCAAATTCGCTGCATGATCAATGACATGACCGTCCAGTCGCATGCGCGAACTGACCGCATTCGCCAGGTCCAGATTGTCTTCGACAAGCAGAAATTTCATCAGGCTCAACCAGTATTTTTCCGCGTGACAGGTTGATGTCAGGTTGGTGTGTTTTTGTTCCGTCCAATCTGAGCCGCCATGCGGCCGGTTGTCAAACGGGAGGAAACCATGACGACATTCAAACTGGGCCGTCGCGCCCTAATCGCAGCTGTGGCCGCCATTGGCCTGACTGGTCCGGCCCTGACCGGTCCGGCCCTGGCCGAAGATCAGGTCGTAGACAGTATCCACTTTCTGATTCCCGGCGGCGCTGGCGGCGGCTGGGACGGCACGGCACGCGGCACGGGCGAAGCGCTGACGAACGCAGGTCTGGTCGGAACCGCATCCTACGAAAACATGTCAGGTGGCGGCGGCGGCAAGGCCATCGGCTTTCTGATCGAAAACGCCGACAGCAACCACGGTACGCTGATGGTCAACTCGACCCCCATCGTGATCCGCTCGCTGACCGGCGTGTTCCCGCATAACTTCCGCGACCTGACTTTGGTGTCGGGCACGATCGGTGACTATGCGGCGATTGTTGTAGGCAAGGACAGCCCCATCAACTCGATGGACGATCTGCTGGCTGCCTTTGACGCAGACCCTTCGGCCACAGCGATTGGCGGTGGCTCGGTTCCGGGCGGCATGGATCACTTGGTTGCAGCCATGGTGATGGAAGCGGCAGGCAAAGACGCTCTGGGCGTGAAGTACATTCCGTATGACGCAGGCGGCAAAGCCATGGCAGCGCTTCTGTCCGGAGAAATCGCGGCGCTGTCGACTGGTTTCTCGGAAGCCGTTGACCTGTCGAACGCGGGCGAAGTCAAAATCATCGGCGTCACCTCGGAAGAGCGCGTTGACGCCGCTCCTGATGCGATGACCATGATGGAACAGGGGATCGATACCACCTTCGTCAACTGGCGCGGTTTCTTCGCAGCCCCCGGCCTGCCCGAAGACAAGCTGGCGGCATACCAAGACGCAATCGCCAAGATGTATGACACTCCTGAATGGGAAGAAGTTCGGGCGCGCAACGGTTGGGTGAACATCCACAACTCGGGCGCTGACTTCCAGACATTCCTTGAGCAGCAGGAACAGCAGATCGGTGATCTGATGAAGAAGCTGGGCTTCCTCTAACTGAAAATTGGCAGAGCGGTCCGCCGCTCTGCCTTCCCCAAAGACAACAAAATAGGAGGGGGCATCATGGCGTTGGATCGCTGGATCGCGCTCGTTCTGCTGGGTGTTTGTTTAACATATGGCTACGCCGCCTGGTTCACGATGGACAGTAGCCTTCCCCCTTTCATGCAAAGAAATCCCATCTGGCCAAGCACCTTCCCCAAAGTGCTGTCCATTCTGGGGATCATCACCACAACGATCATCCTGCTGGGCTTTGAAAAGTCCGAGATCAAAGAAGCCGACATCGACTACCGGCGTCTGGGTGATTACCACTTGGATCAGGCGCTGATGCTGCTGGCTTTGATGGTGATTTACGCCCTGTGCCTGCGTCCTGTTGGTTTCCTGATCTCCACTTCGGCCTTCCTGATCCTCGGCTCTTTCATTCTGGGCGAGCGCAAGTGGCATATCATGCTGCCTGTTGCCTTCATCGCGACAGGGGCGGTCTGGTATCTGGTTCAGGAAGTTCTTGGCATCTACATGCGCCCGCTGCCGGGCATTTTCGGAGGCTGACATGCTTGAAGGACTTCTGATCGGCCTGCAAACGGCATTCTCAATCCAAAACCTTCTGATGGTCATCGCGGGGTGTCTGATCGGCACGTTCATCGGGATGTTGCCCGGTCTTGGACCGATGTCGATCATTGCCATCATGATCCCGGTTGCGATCTCGATGGGCGACCCATCCGCCGCGCTGATCCTGCTGGCCGGGGTTTACTATGGCGCGATCTTTGGTGGCTCGACATCCTCGATCCTGCTGAACGCGCCGGGGGTCGCGGGGACGGTGGCCTCAAGTTTCGATGGCTACCCGATGGCGCGACAAGGCAAAGCGGGCAAAGCACTGACAATCGCCGCGATCGCCAGTTTCGCAGGCGGCACGCTGGGTGCTGTGCTTCTAATGGTGTTTGCCCCTGCCCTGTCTTCTGTGGCGCTGTTGTTCCATTCGGCCGAGTATTTCGCGCTTATGGTTGTCGGTCTGTCTGCCATCGCAGCCTTTGCCGGCAGCGGACAAGTCGCCAAAGCGGTCATCATGACCGTCCTCGGGCTGATCATGGCAACCGTTGGTGAAGGTGCGTTGTTCAACCTGCCCCGTTTCACCATGGGGATCATGGACCTGCAATCGGGCTTTGGATTCATCACGCTGGCCATGGCCATGTTTGCCTTGCCCGAAGCGCTGTTTCTGGTCCTGAAGCCAAAAGACCTGAAAGGCGACGATGGTGAGATCAAAGACCTGCGCATCACAAAGGAAGAAGCCAAAGCCATCGCACCCGTCGTGGGCCGCCAATCCGTGCAAGGCTTCTTTATCGGTGTTCTTCCCGGCGCCGGTGCGACCATCGCCAGCTTCCTTGGCTATGCCGTCGAGCGCAACATCGCCCCGAAAGAGGAACAGGAAGAATTCGGCAAAGGCTCGATCAAGGGTCTGGCAGCCCCGGAGACGGCGAACAACGCGGCCTGTACCGGGTCTTTCGTTCCGCTGCTGACTCTGGGCATTCCCGGATCGGGCACAACGGCGATCCTGCTGGGCGCGCTGATTGCCTTGAACGTGACACCCGGCCCGCGCCTGATGCTGGACGAGCCTCAGATCTTTTGGGCGGTGATCATGTCGATGTTCATCGGCAACCTTGTTCTGTTGATCCTGAACCTGCCGCTGATCCCGTACATCGCAAAGGTCCTGTCGGTTCCACGCAACTACCTGATACCGTTCATCTTGTTCTTTACCCTAATGGGGGCTTATATCGGCCAGAACAACGCAACGGAGCTGTTGATCCTTGTTGGTTTCGGCGTCTGTGCCACGGCTTTGAAGTTTGCCGATTATCCGCTGGCCCCGCTTCTGATCGGGTTCATCCTTGGCGGAATGATGGAGGACAACTTTGCAAGGTCCATGCAGCTCTATGACGGAATCGCGTTTATCTGGGAACGTCCCATGACGCTGGGCCTGCTGGTCATCGCCGCGCTGCTGGTGCTGCTGCCCAGCTATCGTGCACGCCGCGCACGGGCACGGGCTGCCGGTATCGCTGATGGCGACTGAGCCTTTGGCAGGGATACGGATTCTTGACCTGACGAATGTTCTGGCGGGCCCGTATTGCTGCTATCAGCTTGCCCTGATGGGGGCCGAGGTGATCAAGGTCGAACGTCCCCAGGGTGGCGACCTTGCTCGGGTGTTGGGGGCAGACCCGGATCGCAACAGGGCCGGGATGGGCATCAGCTTTCTTGCACAAAACGCGGATAAGAAATCCGTCACACTGGATATGAAATCCGCCAAAGGCAAAGCCTTGCTGAAGAAACTGGTGCAAACCGCCGACGTGCTGGTCGAAAACTTCCGGCCCGGTGTCATGGACCGCCTTGGTCTTGGCTATGACGTGCTGCGCGCTGAAAACGCCAACCTGATCTATTGCGCAATCAGCGGGTTTGGGCAGGACGGCCCGCGCAAAAAAGACCCGGCCTACGACCAGATCGTTCAGGGTATCAGCGGCGTCATGTCGATCACCGGAGCAGCCGATACAGCGCCCTATCGCGTCGGCTACCCGCTGGCCGATACTGTCGGAGGGCTGACGGCTGCCTTCGCAATCAGTGCCGCCCTGAACGCCCAGCCGCGCGGCGCGTTTCTGGATGTCGCAATGTCCGAGGCGGTGATCTCTACCATGGGCTGGGTGGTGTCGAACTACCTGATCGGGGGTGTCACACCGGGGGCGCATGGGAACGAAAACACCACATCCGCCCCGTCAGGAACCTTTGCCACTGCGGATAACCCGATCAACATCGCGGCCAACCGCGACGAACAATGGCAGGCGCTTGCCCGACACCTTGGGCGGGACGATTTGCTGGGCAACCCTGCCTATGCCACGCGCGAAGATCGCAAGAGGAACCGCCATACCCTCAGGGACGATCTGGAAGCCACGCTGCGTACCCGACCCGCCCGGGAATGGGTTCGCGAGCTGAATGCGATTGGCGTCCCAACCGGGCAGGTGATGACCGTGCCCGAAGCGCTGGCCGACGAACAGCTTACTGGCCGCGGATTGATTGGATCTTTGCCAGTTCAAAACGAAGACCTGAAACTGACCGGCAGCCCTGTCGTGATGGACGGTCAGCGCAGAATGCCCCGGACCGCCCCGCCGGATCTGGGCGCGGATAATGCCGCGATCTGGTCAGAGCTTGGTCTGAGTGGCGACGAGATAAACGCATTGGTGAAGGAGGGGGTCATATGAGCGATATCGCCGACTGGTGGTCAACTTCCATCATCGACATGGAACCCGGACGAATAGACCTGCGGGGCAATCCCATTCAGGAGCTGATCGGCACCCTTGGTTTCGCCGAAATGATCTGGTTCATGGTGCGCGGAGACAGGCCATCGCCCGCACAGTTGAAATTGTTCGAGGCCGCCTTGGTTGCTGCCGTGGATCACGGGCCACAAGCCCCTTCGATCGCAACGGCGCGCATGGCGGTGACATGCGGCCTGCCGCTCAACAACGCCATGGCCAGCGCGGTGAATATGCTGGGGGATATCCACGGCGGTGCTGGCGAGCAAGCCGTATCCCTGTATCAGTTCGTCAACACGCACCCATCCGCCGTTGGCCCGGCACTGGATGACTGGATCGCCGCGCACGGAAAAATTCTGCCGGGGTTCGGTCACCGCTATCACACCCCAACCGATCCGCGCGCCCCGCGTTTGATGAGCCTTGTGGACGAAGCGATTGAGGCAGGCGCCTGTGATGGTCGCTACAAGGCCGTTGCGACTGACATCGAAGGGGAACTGGCCCGACGCAAAGGCAAACCCGTTCCGATGAATATCGACGGGGCCACGGCGGTGATCTATGCCGAGCTTGGCTTTGACGCACCTCTGGCGCGCGGCCTGTTCTGTCTGTCCCGGTCTGTCGGCATTCTTGCACATGCGTGGGAACAAACTCAGCAGGGTGGCCGAAACAAGGGACCGACCCCGCCAAAGTACCGCTGGACGTATTTACCCAGCGACACGTGAAGGGTGATAGGGTTGTGAAGAGTCGGTTGAACCGCGCCCTCAGACCTTTTCTTCGATTGCAGGCTCGATATCGGGGCGTACGGGTTCGGCCTCCATTTCGATCACCTCAGACTCACTCTCTTCTTCCGGCTCGTCAACCTCTGGCTCGGGTTTGTCCTCAAGCGCGCCGACGATCAGCGGCAACATGTGAACGCCGGTGGCCGAGGCGATCTCGGGCGTTTGCGGTGTTTGCCAACTGAGCGTGTCAAAGCTGTGGCAGTTCTGGCAGACAGGGGCCCATTCGGGCTGAATGTCATGGCAGTTGTCGCAGACCCATTGCGGTCCGCGCGGCGCGTTCAGAGCTTTGGCCAGCCACCCCTGCACGACCGCGTCCGACGCACCCTCTCCGCGCTCAATTGCAGCCATCAGAGTATAAGCCCGCGCATCCGCCTGTTTTTCGACAACATCGCCCAGCGCGCGCCGGGCTTCGGGAAAGTCCTCGGCCACGATGTTCAGCTCGGCCAGGATCAGGCGGGTTTCCATATCTTCGGGATGCACACGGGTCAGTGCGGTAAAGCGCTTGATGCGCTCGTCAGGGGATTCATCCGGAACGATCTCGGCAAAGGCATGGGCCAGATCGGGATGCGGCTGAACCTCCCACGCTTTCTTGAGGATCTTGGTCGCAGAACGCGGCTTGCCCTTTTCGATATAAGCACGCGCGGCCATTGCTGCCGCTGGCACCAGATCAGGGGACAGACGGTTGGCTTCAATCGCGTGTTCGCGCTGTTCGACCGTTGCGGATTCATCCAAAATGCCCTTGGCCTCGGACAATGCCAGAACCGCATCGCGTCGCTTGAACACATCACGCGGCAAGTGGCCGGCCTTCAACTTGGCGGTCAGGGTTGACCGGGCCCCGGCCCAATCCTGCGACTTGGTTTGCAGTCCCAACAGAATATCCTGCGTTTCCTGATGTCGCGGTTTGATCGCCAGTGCCTTTTCCGCAAGCTTGCGGGCGGTGTCATCATCGCCTTCGGCCAGTTTCTGTTTCAGGATACCGCGCACACCCACAAAGCGGGTGGCGTTATTTGTGACCAGCTTACGATACGTCTCGGACGCTTTCTTGGTATCGCCGTTCATTTCGGCGGCCTGCGCCACCAGCAGGTTCGTCAGTTCGGGTTTGTTCAATAGCTTTTCAGCCTTGGTCGCCTTGTTCATGGCAACGCGGCCTTCACCCGAGGCCAACGCCATCAACCCGTCAGCCAATGCCTGATAGCCACGCTGTTCCCGGCTGCGGTCGAAATACCGCGACAACGCGGTTTCGTCACCGTTGAGGAATTTCAGCGTGGCAATCAGCAGGGTCAGCAGCTTGAAGAACAGCCAGATCGCAACAACCATCACGCCCAGCGCGATGACCGACTGCAACGGTCCCAGCGTATATTCCATTCCACCTGCGGTGATCTGCACGCCACCGCTGGTTTCCATCAGGAAGCCCGCGCCCACAGCCAGCAAGCCGACAATCGCTACAAAAACAAGAATCTTAAAAAGTGACCACAGCATGGCAGGTCCTTCAGTTCGAGTTCGCGCCAGAGGATAGCGCATCTGCGGCGTCAACCGCGGCGACCCGCGCTTGTGCCGCCTGTTCCCAATCGGCCATCGCAGCCTTTGCCGCCTCCGGCAGGGACTTGAGTTCATTCAGCGCACCGGCCACATCACCGTCTGACAGCGCGGCCTGCGCACGAGAAAGGATTGCATCCGGGCCATCCCCATCCTGCGGCGTCACAGAACGTGCACCTGTCTGGCGCTGCAGGAACGCAACCAGCCCAACGCCTTTGTCGGCCTCTCGTGCATCGGCAAGCGCCGCGCGCGCGGACGGCTCAAACGTCTCGCGCAGCGCCGCGAGCGTTGCAACGCCCTTATCTGCAGGGGCAGTCAATGCCTCGGGGACATCAACACCACCGGCCGAGAGTTCGGCGATCAGGTCCGAATAGGGCTGACCCGCGTCCAGTTGACCGCGCAGCTTGGACAGGATCGCGGCGTTTGTCGCGGCCATCGCCTCGGCCGAGGCTTTCGCCTCAAGCGCCTGCGCATCTGCCACCATCTTTTCAACTTCTGCGCGCTGGGCGGCCAGAGACTCCTGCAGCTTCTTCAACTCTGCTTCAAACGCAGCCGTTGCTTCAGGTGACGCGCCCTGCGTCAAGGCCCCGCCTTCAAGCTCGCCCAGTCGGGCGGTCAGCGGATCGATTTTTTCAGCCAATCCCGCAAGGCTGGACTTAACGGTATCCAGTTCAGCGGTGATCGGTGCCAGTTGTCCAGTTAACGCATCGACCTTCGATGCCAGCTCCGAACCTCCGGATACCGACGTGGTCAGGGCTTCAATCTGGCTGGCCTGTTCGGTCAGCTTGGCCTCTAACGCGGCGATCTGATCTGACCCGTCGGATGAGAACATATTGCTGTCCCCAACCGTAAAGCCGATGGCTCCGGCCAGTATGCCGCCCAGCAAAGCGGGCAAAAAACCGCTCCGCTTCTTGGTGTTGCGCTCAGCAATTTTTTCCTTGAACCGCTCAAGCTTGGCTTCGGCTTCGGCTTCGGCTTCGGCTTCGGCTTCGGCTTCGGCTTCGGCTTCGGCTTCGGCTTCGGCTTCGGCTTCGGCTTCGGCTTCGGCTTCGGCTTCGGCTTCGGC
>NZ_JBQFQF010000018.1:0-75324 GCF_056536745.1 Ruegeria sp. CJ2 | reverse complement strand
CACAGTGCACTGGGCTATCGCCCGCCAGCACCTGAAACCATCATCCCAATGGATTACAGGCCGACGATGCACTAACAATCAATTTGGACCAGTCAGATGAGGCTGCTCAGCGCCGCGTTCAGGATGTAGTCGATCTGGCGATGCTGGCGCCGGACATTCTCGACTCCATCGCATTAGGCGAACAGCCGGATGGCCTCACGTCTAACTATCTCATCAGGTCAGGCGTCCCGGCTCTCTGGTCTGAGCAACGCGAACGGTTTGCTAAGCTCTGAGCAAAACCTCTCCAAAATCTACCAAACTCGTACCGCCGAATTGGCAAACTGAGATTAAGGGCCGAAATCGGCCGTTTTTACTGCTTATCCCATGTCTATGTCGAAAGTTGCTTGAGCCAAGGTGCGGAAATCACGCAGCAATATCGACGCAAACTCTCGTGAGCTGAAGATTAGTGAGTGGGTGGCTGGGGTGGTAGGATTCGAACCTACGATACACGGTACCAAAAACCGCTGCCTTACCACTTGGCTACACCCCAACGGTGAGGCGCTATCTACGATTGTTGTTTGGAGGGTTCAAGACCTTTCCCACAAAAAAATGAGTAAGGTTTGGAAAAAATTTTGGACCTCAGGACTGGTGTTCTCACGTGACGTTTCTCAGGGTCGTTCTGGGGCTGTGGGCCGTTTGACATGAAATGGGTTTGCGATGCGTATGAAAAACATTTTGGAGAATTCCAAGCCGCGAATTCCCAATAATTTCATATGGCCCACGGGCTTTGGGGTGATATCCTGCTTCCGAAATGCGACCAACGCAGGCACGATCCCGGATAGGCAATCATAGGTGAAACATGAAATTTCTGCGCACACCGGATTCTCGGTTTGAAGGTTTGGCCGACTATGACTTCACGCCGAACTACAGTTTGGTCGATGACACCGAGGGAGGGGAGTTGCGAATCCATTATGTGGATGAGGGCCCGGCCGATGCCGATCCGGTGTTGATGATGCACGGAGAGCCGAGCTGGTCTTATTTGTATCGCCACATGATTGCCGGGTTTGTGAAGCAGGGGCATCGTGCCGTTGCGCCGGATCTGGTTGGGTTTGGCCGATCGGACAAGCCAACGGAACGCAACGACTACACTTACGCGCGCCACGTTGTGTGGATGGGGGATTGGTTGCGACAGGTGGACCTGCGCAATATCACTCTGGTCTGCCAGGATTGGGGCGGGTTGATCGGGTTGCGGCTTTGGGCTGAAATGCCTGACAGGTTTGCGCGGATTGTAGTCGCCAACACCGCGCTGCCGACCGGCGATCAGCCGATGGGTGAGGCTTTTGAGAACTGGCGCAAGTTCAGTCAGGAAGTGCCTGTGTTTCCAGCCGGTGGGATTTTGAAGGGTGGAACTGCCAGGCCGCTATCGGACGCGACCATTGCCGCCTATGACGCGCCGTTTCCCGACGAAAGTTACAAGGCGGGGGCGCGGCAATTCCCGATGCTGGTGCCGGCTTCGCCCGATGATCCCGAGTCGGATGCAAACCGGCAGGCCTGGGGTGTGCTGCGTGGCCTGCAAACGCCTGTCCTGACGGCTTTTGGGGCAGATGACAAAGTGATGGCTGGGATAGATGCAGTGTTTCAGCGCCTTTGTCCGGGTGCAGCCGGGCAACCTCATACGATCTTGCCCAACGCGGGTCATTTTTTGCAAGAGGATGTCGGCCCCGAACTGGTTGAGCTAACCTGCGATTTTATCGCGCGTACGTCCTGAGATTTGCAGTTCTATTCCCGGATTTCCGATGGATCGACCCCCCAAAGGTTCGACTTGAGGGTCCAACCCCGATAGCCGCCAGCCGAAATCCGACACCAATCAATGGTGCAGGTTCCAAGACGGGCGACTACACCGGATTCGAACTGTGCGCTGACCTGCGAATTCGGGTCCGGGTTGGCATAAACCGGCAGCATGTCGGATTCGATCAGGACTGTACGAACGCCGGACAGCAACGCGTAGTGAACCCAGCCGCCGGCACCGTCGCGGTCCTGGACCTTGCGCCAGTTTCCATATTCGGCGGTGATCTGCAGGGGCATCCCACGGTGCTTGAATACCCAGTCGATTCGATGAGTCAGGGACGGGCCGCGACGCACATTGCCTTCGGCGGCTTTCATCGAAACATATCGGGGCAAGGGCAGATTGGTCACCGGGCCACGCTTGTCTTGCGCGCTGGCGGCCATGGCACCAGCCAGAACCAGAAATGCGGAAATAACCGCCGTCAAACGGCGCTTTAGGGGTATAATACCACTCACGGACTGTCTGCTCTTGTGCCTGTTGATCTTGTTTCGAAAAAAGGTCGACTCAATGCCTCTGGGGTTCTTGTGCCCCGCCTTATCCTGCGCCACGATGCCATGGCGCGCGAAGGTTTGCAAAGCAGTGGGAGTACACAGGTGCCAAGAGAACGTCTGAGTGTTGTCGTAACGCGACGGTTGCCCGAGGCGGTAGAAACCCGGTTGAGCGAATTGTTCGACGTGCAGTTGCGGACCGAGGACACCCCAATGTCGCGCGAAGAACTGGTCACCGCAGTCCAGAGCGCGGATGTCCTTGTGCCAACGGTCACCGATACAATTGACGGCGGATTGCTGGGGCAAGCCGGTGAGAATCTGCGTCTGATCGCCAATTATGGGGCAGGGGTCGACAATATTGACGTCGCAACCGCGCGGCAGCGGGGAATTCTTGTCTCGAACACGCCGGGCGTTCTGACCGACGATACTGCCGACATGACCATGGCGCTGATACTGGCTGTCACGCGACGCATCCCCGAAGGGTTGTCGGTGATGCAAAAAGGCGAATGGGAGGGCTGGGCCCCGAACGCGCTGCTGGGTGGCCGCATTGGTGGCCGCCGTCTTGGTATTCTGGGCATGGGACGCATTGGTCAGGCTGTGGCGCGCCGGGCCAGCGCCTTTGGCATGCAGGTTCATTATCACAATCGCCGCAGGCTTCGTCCCGAAACGGAACAAGAGCTGGAAGCGACCTATTGGGAAAGCCTTGACCAGATGGTTGCGCGGATGGACGTCATCTCGATCAACTGCCCGTCTACGCCGTCCACGTTCCACCTGATGAACGCGCGGCGATTGAAGCTGATGAAGCCCTCTGCAGTGATTGTGAACACGTCGCGGGGGGAGGTGCTGGACGAAAACGCACTGACCCGCCTGATCCGGTCCGGCGATATCGCGGGGGCAGGGCTGGACGTTTACGAACACGGAACGGATGTGAACCCGCGCCTGCGGCAGTTGCCGAATGTCGTCCTGCTGCCGCATATGGGATCGGCCACACTGGAAGGGCGGATCGAGATGGGTGAGAAAGTCATCATCAATATCAAGACGTTCGAAGATGGCCACCGCCCGCCGGATCAGGTGGTTCCCGCCATGCTGTAGGATAGTGCGGTGGCCCGTTAAAATTACGTTTTTTCAGGAGGATACTATGAAAAGAAGTCTGATTTCCGGGTTATTCGCGACCGCAATGGCAATTGCTGGCCCCTCGTTCGCACAAGAGACAGCCGACGCCGTGGCCCCCGAAGGTGCCTCTGACGGGCAAGTGCAGGGTTTGACCGAAGAAGTAATTGCCTCGCTCGAGGCGAAGCTGGCCGGTGCGCCGGTTTCCTCGCAGAATTGGATGGTTGCGGCTGCGAACCCACTGGCCGTTGAAGCCGGGGCCAAGGTATTGCGGGCCGGTGGATCGGCAGCGGATGCGATGGTGGCCGTACAAGTTGTGCTTGGCCTGGTCGAGCCACAGTCGTCCGGCTTGGGCGGTGGGGCGTTTCTTGTCTGGTACGATGCCGCTACCGGCGAACTGACGACACTGGACGGGCGCGAAACCGCGCCGCTGGAGGCAAACCACCGGCTGTTCCAAGATGAAAATGGCGAGCCACTGAAATTCTTTGATGCTGTCGTGGGGGGATTGTCGGTGGGCACTCCGGGTACGCCTGCCTTGCTGGAAGAGGCGCACCGGCGTTGGGGGCGCAGCCCGTGGCCCAGCCTGTTCGCCGATGGGATCGCGCTGGCCGATGAAGGGTTTCTTGTCTCTCCGCGTCTGGCCAGCCTTGTCGAAAAGGACGCTGAACGCCTGTCGCGCTTCCCCGCGACTGCGGCGTATTTCCTGCCGGATGGGGCGCCCTTGGCACAGGGCCAGCGTCTGATGAACCCCGATTACGCAGACACTCTGCGCGTCCTTGCCAGTGAGGGATCGGCTGGTTTCTACGGCGGTGAGATCGCGTCAGGTATCGTCAACACGGTGCGCAATGCTCCGGGCAATCCGGGGATTTTGTCCGGAATAGATTTGGCACTGTATCAAGTGATCGAACGCGAGCCTGTCTGTGCCGCGTATCGTGTCTATGAGGTTTGCGGCATGGGGCCGCCTTCCTCTGGCGCGCTGACGGTGGGGCAGATTCTGGGCATGCTGGATGGCTATGATCTGGCCGCGATGGGCCCGGAGGATATCAATACGTGGCGGCTGATCGGCGACGCCTCGCGTCTGGCTTTCGCGGATCGCGGGCGGTACATGGCGGATCACGACTTTGTCCCGATGCCGACAAAGGGGCTGGTTGATCCGGCCTACCTATCGGAACGCGGCGCGTTGATGAGCGGCGATGCGGCTCTGATTGACGCGGCCCCCGGAAACCCCGAATTCGAGCATTCGTCGAATTGGGCGGATGACGTGTCGCTGGAATTGCCGTCGACTTCTCATATCTCGATCGTTGACCAGTATGGGAACGTCCTGTCGATGACTACGACGATTGAAAATGGCTTCGGGTCCCGTTTGTTGACCAATGGGTTTCTGCTGAACAATGAACTGACGGATTTCTCGTTCAAAACTCACAGCAACGGGGTCCCGATCGCGAACCGTCTTGAGCCGGGCAAACGCCCCCGTTCCTCGATGAGCCCGACAATTGTGATGCAGGACGGCAAACCGGTTTTGGCCATCGGCTCGCCCGGTGGAAGCCGGATCATCGGCTATGTCGCCAAGTCGATCATTGCCTGGGCGGATTGGGACATGGATGTGCAGCAGGCCTTGTCGATGCCCCATCTGGTCAACCGTTTTGGCACCTACGATGTCGAACAGGGCACATCGGCCGAGGGGTTTGTCGATGCGCTGACGACGCTGGGATACGAGGTCAATCCGCGTGACCTGACCTCGGGCCTGCACGCCATCGAGATCGGCGATGTTTTGACAGGCGGGGCCGATCCACGCCGCGAGGGGATTGCGCTGGGCGAATAGCCCGGCGTTTAACGGGGGGACACCATGGCGCAAGCAGTTGCATTGCCGCGGAACGAGGCTGGCATCCAGGCGGTCATTGGTCTTCTGAAGTCTACCTTCGGGGATCGTCTGCAGACAGGGCAGGCGATCCGCGAACAACACGGGCACACGACGACGTGGATCGAAAACCAGTCTCCGGACGCGGTGGTGTTCCCACATTCGACCGAAGAAGTATCTGAGATCGTCAAACTTTGCGCCGAGTACAAAGTTCCCGTGATCGCCTTTGGCACGGGGACCTCGCTGGAGGGGCATGTGAACGCACCCGCTGGTGGGATATCGGTGGACCTGACCCAGATGAACAAAGTGCTGAAGATCAACGCCAGTGATCTGGATTGTGTCGTTCAGCCCGGCGTGACGCGCGAAGACCTGAACACACATCTTCGCGATCAGGGGCTGTTCTTTCCTATCGACCCCGGTGCGAATGCCTCGTTGGGGGGCATGGCCGCAACGCGTGCTTCGGGGACCAACGCGGTACGCTACGGGACCATGAAGGACAACATCCTCAGCCTCGAAGCCGTGATGCCCGACGGCCAGATTATTCGTACCGGTCACAGGGCCAAGAAGTCCTCTGCCGGTTATGACCTGACGCGGTTGCTGATCGGTGCCGAGGGAACACTGGGTATCATTACCGAGATCACGTTGCGCCTGCAGGGTATCCCCGAGGCTATCACCTCGGCGCGGTGTTCCTTTCCTACGGTCGATGCGGCCTGCCAAGCTGTTATGATGACGATCCAGTATGGCGTACCGGTCGCCCGGATCGAGTTGCTGGACGAAATGTCGGTGAAGGCTGCGAATGCCTATTCCAACCTGACCTTGCCGGAAACGCCATTGCTGCTGCTTGAGTTTCACGGATCAGAAAGCGGTGCGGTTGAGCAGGCCGAAACCTTCGGGCAGATCGCCGAGGAATTTGGGGGAACAGATTTTGCAGCGACCTCAACGACGGAAGAGCGGAACAAGCTGTGGCAGGCCCGTCACGACATGTACTGGGCGTGCCTGCAACTGCGCCCCGGCGCACGCGGAATCTCGACCGATGTCTGCGTCCCGATCTCACGTCTGGCAGAGTGTGTGACGGCAACGCAGAACCACGCGAATGAGTTGGGCCTGATGGCCCCCATGGTCGGGCATGTGGGCGATGGAAACTTCCATACGCTGCTGTTGATTGACATGGACAACCCGGACGAGGTCGCCAATGCCGAAGGGTTCGTTGGCTGGCTGAACGATCTTGCGATCTCTATGGAGGGGACGTGTACTGGCGAACACGGAATCGGGCAGGGTAAACGCCCGTATCTTCTGAAAGAGCTGGGGCCTGCCGTCGCCTATATGGGGGCGATCAAAAAGGCACTGGATCCCGATAATATCATGAATCCAGGTAAGATTATCCCACCTTCGAATCTTTGATAACGCTGCGGAAACTCTGCGCCCAGGCCACAAGGTTGCCTAAATTCGGCTGTATCAATTGCCCTAATGAGCAGTAATTGATTTCAGGTTTTCAAATGGGCGTATTACGAATTTTCGGATTTGCGTTGGTTGTTGTATTGGTCCTTGCCGGGCTCGACTACTACCAACAGGACAAGAAGAGCACGGGCACATTGTCGGCCAGCGGCTATATCGACACGATAGCAGAGCGTTTCGCACTGTTTAACGAAGAGCTTGATGCCGAGCAGCTTGAACGCGAACGTAAGCAGCGTTGGCGCGCCGGAAGCGAGCCTTATGCTCCGAAGTCGGGCGACGACTGGGAACGCCGCGCAATTGTGGATCGCGACTATACCCGTGATGCGCGCGAAGGTGTCCTTCAGGACGGTATCAGCGAGGCGGCGCGCCCGCTGGCCAAGCAGGTCGCGGTGCAGAGGGTGCAACAACTGGCTGAAAAGCTGGATCGCACAAGTTGGGTCTATGAAAACGGCACGCACACGATCTGGCTTCAGGTTTCTTTGAAAGAGGACGCGCGGTCCAATACCCTGACCGGTAACATCGTGCGATCCGTTGATACGCTGGGCCAAAGCGGTGCAGACTATGCGCCTTTCGCGATTGTCGGCGGCGTGGCCTACTTTCAATTCAAGCAGAACAAATACAGTGTCATCACCGTGAATGACCGATCCTTCTGGTCGATGGTCACGGCGGGTATCACGGATTTGGATGCTCCGGTCGAGTTTGAAATCTACAAGGGCACCCTTGGTCTTGGTCAGGAAGTTCGGATGCAACTGTATTCCGACGCGCCCCCGCATGAGGTCAGAAAGTTTCTGGCGAAGCTTGACTATGACGGCATGAATGCGCTGCTTCGCAAGCCGGTGCCCGGTGTCAGCAACGAAAGAACCACGAACCCCGAGACCGAGGCTGAACTGGCCATCGAAATGGCTGGCCTTCGTGGGGAATTCATGAAGCTACGTTCTGAACTGGCGCGGCTTCGGCTCGACAATATCAATGGGCTTTCGCTTGTGGCCAATACCCTGGCCTCGCAATACGGGTTGCCCGGCGATACGTTCGACCTGACCGCAAACAAGATCAAATCTGCGGACGATCTGATCCAATTAGGTTACCGCACCGGCCTTAGCACTCTTCTGGAAGGTGAAGTGCAAAAAGCCGATGCGAAAGGCGGAAACATGTTCGGTCGTCTGTTCGCGTCATTCAAAGGTGGCGACACGCAGGAAACGGCCACCAGCAAGGGTGGCGGCTTTTTTGATGGGTTGAAGTCCATGTTCCAAAAAAGTGAAACCGCGCAGGCGCCCGAAGTCCGCGTGAACAAGGGGGGCGCCGGTCTGGTCAGCAAGTGCGCTACCAAGGACGCCTATAAGACGTGCACGCTGACAGACGGCTGAGAGGCCGACTCGCGATGCTGAAAAGCGACCCCCGGCAATCCGGGGGTCGTTTTTTTTATATCACTGGTCGGATGAATGTCGCGCCGAGCCCCGCAAATGCGCCATATGGTGTCAACTTAATTCAAGGGGAGACGCCCGGTTATGAAAACCCAAGTCAAAGCACTGGTCGTAGGCGGTGGCGCCGTTGGGACCTCGATTGCCTATCATCTGGCCAAAGCGGGCTGGGATGACGTGATGCTGATTGAACGGGACGAGCTGACATCGGGCTCGACCTGGCACGCCGCTGGCCTGCTGCCGTTGTTCAACATGTCCTACGCGACGACCCATATCCACAAATACTCGGTCGACTTCTACAAGCAGCTTGAGGAAGAGACCGGCCTGAACGCAGGCTTCGCCGTGGTCGGCAACCTGCGCATGGCGCAGACGCAAGAGCGTATGGACGAATACATGCTCTATGCGTCCACCGCCGAGACCTGCGATGTCGCCTATGAATGGCTCACACCCGAGCAGATCAAGGAACGCTGGCCGCTGATCGAAACCAGCGACCTGAAAGGTGCGATCTACCACACCGAAGACGGCTACATTAACCCTGCCGATGTGACCCAGGCGATGGCCAAAGGAGCCCGTCAGCGCGGCGTCGATATCGTGCGCAAGATGCAGGCCGACGCCTTCCACTGGAACGGCACCCACTGGGAAGTCACTTGCACCAAGATGGTCGAAAAAGGCGGCAACCTTGTTCCGTCCGACGAGCAGGTCGTGATCACCGCTGAACATGTCGTGACCGCATCGGGCAACCACGCGCAGCGCACCGCCAAGATGCTGGGCATCAAGATGCCTGCCATCCCGGTCGAGCACACCTTCATCGTCATGGACAAAGACCCCGAGCTGGTCAAATGGCGTGAGGCGGGCAACCCCGAGCATCCCGTTGTCCGCGACGCCGACAACGAATCCTATGCGCGCGAAGAGCGCGGCGGCTGGATTTTGGGCATCTACGAACACGGCGCGCCTGCGCAGTTCGAATACGGCGTGCCCGACAGCTTCCGCGCCGACCTGTTCCCGCTGGATCTGGACCGGATTGCTGAGCAATATATGGCGATGGCCGAGCGCGTGCCCTCCTGCGCTGAATCCGGTCTGAAAGACGATTTCAACGGCCCGATCTGCTATACACCTGATGGCAACCCGCTGGTTGGCCCCGCTCCGGGCCTGCGGAACATGTGGCTGGCCGAGGGCTTCAGCTTTGGCATCACCGCCGCGGGCGGCACCGGCTACTATCTGGCCCAGATGATGGTCGATGGCGAAGCCGAGATCGACATGGCCTCGCTGGACCCCAAGCGGTATTCGTCCAACTGGATGACCACCGAGTTTGCAGCGCGCAAGAACGAAGAATGCTATGAGCACGTCTACATCCTGCACCACCCCGACGAAGAGCGCGCGGCGTGCCGCCCGCTGCGGACCGTGCCGGCCTATGACCGCCAGAAAGCGCGCGGCGCACAGTTCGGCTGGGTCAACGGTTGGGAACGGCCCAACTACTTTGGTCCGGTTGGGGCCGAGGATAACTTTGACGAGGAAAACCGCAGCTTCCGTCGCGGTGGCTGGTGGAAACACGCCGTCGAAGAAGCCAAGTCGATCCGTGAAGGCGTTGGCCTGATCGACGCGTCGGCCTTCACCAAGCACGTCGTCAAAGGCCCCGGCGCGACCCAGTTCCTGGATTGGTTCACCTGCAACAAGTTGCCCAAGGTCGGTCGCATCAACCTGACCTACGCGCTGACCTCGCATGGCACCACCCGCACCGAATACACCATCGTCCGCAATGGCGAGGACAACTATTACATCGTCTCTGCCGGTGCCTGGACCGAATACGACGCCGACTATCTGCGCAAAGCGGCCGAGGACAAGATGGAGGAGTTCGGCTACATCGAAATCCAGGACGTGACCACCCAGTGGGGCGTCTTCGCCATCGCCGGACCCAAGTCGCGCGACGTTCTGAAAGAGGTCATCAAGGACGCAGACCCGGAAACCGCACTGTCTAACAAGCGTTTCCCCTGGCTGTCAGCCCGTCAGATCGAACTGGGCATGTGCCCGGTCAACGCGATCCGCGTGGCCTATACCGGTGAGTTGGGCTGGGAACTGCACCACCCGATCGAGATGCAGAACTACCTGTTCGACCTGCTGGAAAAAGCTGGTGAGAAACACGGTATGAAGCTGGTCGGTGCCCGCGCCCAAAACTGGCTGCGTCAGGAGAAATCCTATCGCGCCTTCGGCACCGAACTGGGCCGCGACGCAACCCCGCTTGAGGCTGACCTGCCGCGCTTTGTTGACCTGTCGAAAGACTTCTACGGCAAGGCCAAGCTGGAAGAGACCGGCGTGCGCTTCAAATGCTGCACCTTGCTGATCGACGGACCGGACGATGCCGACCCGTGGGGCCGCGAGGCGCTCTATGCGCCGGAGGGCGCGCGTGTGGGTCGTCTGACCTCGGGCGGCTATTCAGTGGCCTTCGAGAAATCCATCGGCATGGGCTATGTGCTGCCAGAGCTGGCGGTTGAAGGCACCAAGCTGAAGGTCAAGATGCAGGACAAGCTGTGGGATGCAGTCGTCACCTGCGACAGCCCCTACGACCCGAAAAACGAAACCATCCGCAAGGACGGTTGATCCGGGGCATAGTTGAGGGCGGCGCGCAGGAAATGCGCCGCCTTCAGCGGCACATGCCTCCGGCGGAAGTATTTTTAAACAGAAGAAGCGGGGGCTGGAAAATGATCCAGCCCCCCTGCTTTTGGCGAGGGGGGCCTTCTCCTGTTACGGCCATCGGCGCTTCCGCCTGTACCGCAAGAGTATTTGTGGCCTCAATAGGTTAAGAAACCGTTTCTTCTTCTGTTCAAAAATACTTCCGCCGGAGGCAAGCCTGCGTATGCAGGCTTTTTGCGGGTAAAGGCGTTCAGACGGACAATTCGTCGAAACACTCCAGCGCTTTGGCCGCATACATCATCGACGGGCCTCCACCCATTTGGATGGCCATCGCAAGAACGTCCGAAAACTCGTCTCGGGACGTGCCTGATTTGGCCAAGGCTTCCGTGTGCAATGTGATGCAAGGCTCGCACCGGATGGCGATTGACATGCCTAGTGCGATGAATTCTTTGGTTTTGTAATCCAGCGTTCCGCCTTCTTTGACCGACTTTCCCAATGCACCAAAGGCGCGCGCGGTTTCAGGGATTGCACCATTGAGATTGCGTAGGCCCTTGCGGGTTTCAGTCAGCTTTTCTTGCCACATCATGTCGGTCCTCATTCATATATGATATGCGGAATGTGAGTGAGAAAACCGTTGAGAACTTTGATCCTGATCAGGTTTGTGATTTTTCAGCAATGAAGGCGAGATTGTTGGCCGGCATGTCGATCATCCCGATGACATTCAGGCCCTGCCGCCGCATTTCCTTAGCGATGTCCTCATCATTCTTGTATCCGATCTCAGAGTCTTGTTGCACCAAGGCGTCATGGAACCGTTGATCCCCCTCACTGGTGAGGTTTCCCGACCGCATGAACGGGCCGTAAAGGACAAAGCGTCCACCCGACGCCAAAGCTAGCGCGGTCTCCGAGATCAGCGTTTGGGTTTCTTGCCAACTGATCAGGTGCGTGAGGTTGATCAACACGATCAGATCCTGTCCGGCGAAACGCTGGTGCCAACCGTCGGAAGTGGCGTCCAGTGCAACGGCGTCCGAGATGTTGGGCACGTCTCGGGAATAGGCGTCAATGCTGGCACGCCGGTCCGGGTCGATTTCGGTTGGTTGCCAGTGAAGCTGTGGCAGGCGCTGCGCAAAGTCGCTGACATGCTGTCCGGTACCGCTGGCGATTTCCAATGCCCGCCCTTCGGTCGGGGCCCACTGCGCCAACAGATCGCACAGCACGTCCGAATTGCGAGACGCGGCGGGGGCGACCAGCCGTCCATCCTCGCCCTCGTTGGCGACACTGGCGTTTGAAGGCAGGTTTCGTTTGCTCATTGGCGTAGCCTTTCCGGTTTCAGCGCCGCAACGCTGGCATTGTCCAACTCGGGCGCGTGGCCGGTCGCGAGATCGGCCACCAGTTTTGATGCGGCGGGGGCAGTCTGGAAACCGTATCCTCCCTGACCGGCTGACCAGATAAATGTTGGATCACCGGGATCAGGGCCAATTACCAGCGTGCCGTCAGGGGCAAAACTGCGCAAACCCGCCCAGTTCGCCTCGACCCGAGTGACAGGTTCCGTGACCATCTCTTCGTATCTGGCTAAACCTTCGGCCAAAACCATGTCATCTGCAAAGGCATCCTGTGGAGGAACCGGTTCAGCCTCGGACGGTGAGACGATCAGTTTTCCGGCGTCGGGTTTCGCGTACCACGTCTCTCCTGCGCCCAGAAGCATCGGCCATCCGCGCAGATCGTGCCCGCCCGGAGCCGGTAACCGCGCCATTGATCGGCGGCGGGGTGAAATGCCGATGGGCGCAATGCCCGCCAGGGTCGCAATCTCGTCGACCCACGGTCCGGCTGCGTTAACGATATTGCGGGCCTCGTAAGTCTGTCCTGCGCTGATGATCCAGTGTCTGTCTTTGCGTATGGCTGTGACCTTGTTTCTGGTCAGGACCTTTCCGCCATTGCTACGGATGACGCGGGCAAAGTCCTGCAAAAGCCTGTCCGTATCAATGTCGAAGGCGCCATCGCTGATCGCGGCAGACGCCACTGCGTCAGGACACAGGATCGGCACGCGGTCGCGCGCCTCGGCGATTGGCACTTCCTGCATGTTCAGGTCAACTACATCGCGCGCGAACGCGTCTCTCTGGTCTTTCCCCCCAATCAGCATCAAGCCCCGAGGCGTAAGGTATCCACCATTCTCTGTCGCCAAAAACTCTGCACTTGCGGTGTTCAATGCGACGACGGAGTCAGGTCCATAGCTTTCTTCAAACAACGCGGCCGATCGTCCAGAGGCGTGATATCCAAGCACGTCTTCGGCTTCGAGCACGATGACCTTACCGTGAAGTGATAGCCGGGCACCTGCGCTGAGGCCCGCTATCCCGCCGCCGATGATCAGAAAATCAATCATTTAACCCCTGTTCGAAGCGCCTTGTGTTCCACATGCGAAAGCGTCAGCGAACTTTAAGCAGGGTTGAATTTGCGCATCAACCCATCCAAACAAGGATCAACCAGATAGAGGAGGGCAGGGTGAGTACCGCAGATCTACACCCACTGGCCACGGGACATATTCCGTCCTATGTGACCCAGGCGGACGGCAGTGATTTTCTTTTGACGTTCATGTTTATTTTTACGGTCGGGGTCATCATCCTGATTGGTGTGGGCTATTTCACCCTGCACTCGATCCCTGAAAAAATTGCGCATGAATCCAACCATCCTCAGTTTCAGTTGGTGGGTATTCTGGCGCTGCTGGCGCTGTTCACTCATAATGGACTGTTCTGGATTGCCGCTATTCTGGTGGCCGGCTTCCAATTCCCTGACGTCGCGGCGCCGCTAAGGGCGATTGCCGATGCGATCCGGTCTTTGGGCAAGCCCGAGGCCCAACCTTCCGAGCCGTCCGCGCAGCAGGAGCCGTAAGTTATGCTTGAGACGTTGATGTGCGCACTGATTACGGTGCTGCCCGACTATCTGTTCCGTCGCTATGTACAGGGCAAGCGGATCGGTCATGAAATCACGCTGTTCACCATGTGGTATGAGCTGCGCTGGGGCCTGACCACCTGTGCTATTCTGGCGCTGACCGTGATCACCACGCTATTCTACTTTCACCCCGCCAGCAAAACGGCGGCCTCTTATTTCCGGACGGTGACGATCCTTCCGCAACTGGGCGGGCGCGTGTCCGAAGTTTACGTGACCAATAACCAGCAAGTGGTCGCAGGCCAGCCCATCTTTCGGATCGAAGACTTCACCCAGACCGCCATGGTCGAGGCCGCCCGTGCGGAAATTGCGCAGGTGCAGGCGTCTTTGAAAGTGGCCGAGACCGATCTGGCCGAGGCCGAGGCTGGCATCGCCGGGGCCAAGGCTGCGCTGGATCAGTCGCTGGAGGACCTGGAACGCAACACCACCCTGCGGGACGAAGGCTCCAGCGCGGTGCGTCTGGCCGAGATCGACCGGCTGGAAAACCTCGTGGCCGAGCGTGAGGCGCAACTGGTTGCGGCTCAAGCACGGCGGGCGGCTGTGGGGCAGCAGATCGAAGAGTTGATTCCCGCGCAAATGGCCAGTGCCACCGCGCAATTGGACGCCGCGATGACCGAGCTGGAAAAGACCGTGATCAACGCGGGCGTCACTGGCCGGGTGGAACAGTTTGGCTTGCAGGTCGGTGACTATGTCAGTCCGCTGCTGCGACCAGCGGGTATCCTTGTTCCCTCTCATTCGGGCCATGACCGGTTTCAGGCGGCGTTCAACCAGATGTCAGCGCAGGTTATCAAGCCCGGAATGATCGGCGAACTGGGTTGCATGACCAAGCCCTTCACTGTGATCCCGATGGTCGTGGTCGAAGTTCAGGACGTGATCCCATCCGGGCAAATCCGCCCAACGGATGAGTTGCGGGACGTGCAGACCAACACCAATCCGGGCTCGATCCTGGTGTATATGGAGCCGCTCTATAAGGGCACGGCTGATGATATCCCGCCGGGCAGCAATTGTCTGGCGAACGTCTATACCGACAACCACGAACGGTTGGAGCATGAAGAGCTGGGCTTTTGGCAATCCGCCGCGCTGCATGTGATCGACACGATCGGCGTGGTCCACGCCGCGGGCCTGCGCCTGCGTCTGATCCTGATGCCGGTAAACACGCTGGTTCTGACGGGGCATTGATGGGCTTGGCGCGTAAATGACAACAGGCGATCTATAGATGTTTTGGTCACGATCCGTCGTCTCCGACGATCTGCGTGAATGGATATTGGAGTGTTTTGACTGGTTCGATGAGGTTTTCGTACCGCCAGAACACCCCATCCTTCCAACGCGGGCGTTTTTCACTGCGCCGGGGGGCGCTGACGAAGCAACCGCCAAAGCCGGTGCTTAAAGATGTCAAACGTCATATGGCGTTCGACCAGCCGGTTGAGATCATTCCTTTGGATGTTGTCCCGGTCGAGCATCGCCACACCTATCAGGCGCTCGACAGTGTTGCGGGAACCCATCAGATCATAGATGGCGTTTCGGTTATTCGTTACGATCCCGAAAAGATGAACCGCCCCGTGGAATTCATCAGCCTGATCGCACATGAGTTGATGCACGGGCGGCTTGCGGGGTTCGAGCACGAGCTGCCCGGCGGATACGAGGCGCACGAGCTTGCGACGGACCTTGGCTGCATCATTGCAGGTTTCGGCGTGTTTCAGTTGCAAGGCGCAGACGATGTGGGGTGGTCGGGGTACATGAAACAGCCAACCCGCGCTTTTGCACTGGCCGCTTTTCTAAACCGCCGTGGTCTTGGGCCTGACGCTGTCGCGCCGCATTTGTCATCGCGCTGCAACCGGCTGGTCCGTCGCGCGTTCAATGAAGTTTAGAAGCAGCTTTGGTTCGTCTGTGTGCCCAAGAAAAAGGCCCGCGATAGTCGCGGACCCTTTCTGTTCGGATAGTGGTACAGCTTACTGCGGAATTTCGCCTTCCAGCCCTTCGACGTAGAAGTTCATGCCCGCCAGCGTGCCGTCATCGGCCGTTTCGCCGTCAGCCAGCCAGTCGCTACCGTCTTGCTTTTTGATCGGACCGGTGAAGGGGTGGTATTCACCTGCGGCCATGGCTGCTTTTAGCGCCAGCGCCTCTTCTTTGACATCAGCAGGCACCGCGTCGGAGATCTCACCGATTGCAACCATGCCTTCGCGGATACCATCCCAGGTGTTCGCGCTTTCCCATGTGCCGTCCATTACGGCCTTGGTCCGGGCGATGTAGTAAGGAGCCCAGTCATCAATGATCGACGAGACGCGCGGGAACGGAGCATATTCGCTCATGTCGGACGCCTGACCGAAAGTGACAACATTGCCCGCCTCTTGCGCTGCGGCCTGAGGCGCGGTCGAGTCGGTGTGCTGCAGGATCACGTCCGCGCCCTGTTCGATCAGAACGGTGGCAGCGTCCGCTTCTTTTGCCGGATCAAACCAGGTGTAGGCCCAGACGATCTTGAACTCGACATCCGGGTTCACGGCTTTGGCGTGCAGATAGGCCGAGTTGATGCCGCGGATCACTTCGGGGATCGGATACGAGCCGATATAGCCGATGATGTTCGATTTGGTCATCTTGCCTGCGATATGGCCCTGTACGGCACGGCCTTCGTAGAAACGGGCCGAGTAGACCGAGACGTTCGGCGCGGTTTTGTAACCGGTCGCATGCTCGAACTTTACGTCCGGGAATTTCTTGGCCACGTTGATCGTCGGGTCCATGTAGCCGAACGAAGTGGTAAAGATCAAATCCGCGCCTTCCAGCGCCATCTGGGTCATGACGCGTTCTGCATCCGGGCCTTCGGGAACGGATTCAACGAAAACGGTTTCAACCTTGTCGCCGAATTCCTCTTCAACGGCCAGACGGCCCTTGTTGTGCTCATACGTCCAGCCGCCGTCACCTACGGGGCCGACATAGACAAAGCCGACCTTGGTTTTGTCTTCGGCCATGGCGCCTGTCGCCAGACCCAGCGCCATTGCCGCGCTTGTCAGAAGTGAAGTGAATTTCATGTAGTTACTCCCCAAGTTGGTTCAATTGGCCTCTAGTGCGAGGCATGGAAGGTCCGGCCCAATGCGGCAGGTGCGCTGCTCTTGTCGGCCGAAAGGATCACAAGCACAAGGATCGTGATGATATAGGGCGACATTGCCAGATACTCGACAGGGATGGCAACGCCCGCTGCCTGCAAATTAAGCTGCAAGACGGTGATGCCGCCGAACAAATAGGCACCCAGCAATGCGCGCCAGGGTTTCCAGCTGGCGAAGACCACCAGCGCAAGGGCGATCCAGCCGACACCGGCCGTCATGCCCTCGGTCCATTGCGGGACACGAATAAGGCTGATGTAAGCGCCACCCAGACCCGCGCAGGCCCCGCCGAACAGGATCGCCATGATGCGGATCTTGATGACTTTGTAGCCAAGCGCATGGGCCGCGTCGTGGTTTTCACCGACCGCGCGCAGGATCAGGCCAACGCGGGTATATTTCAGGGTGGCCCAAACCGCAGCCGTCAGAGCGATCCCGACATAAAGGATCGGATCGTGCTGGAACAGGATCGGGCCGATAACAGGGATATCGCTGATCAGCGGGATGTGAATATCCCCCATGCTGGGCGGTTTGATCCCCACATAGCTTTGGCCCAGAAGGGCGCTGAAACCCAAGCCAAACAAGGTGAGCGCAAGGCCACTGGCGACCTGGTTGGCCAGCGCGACCTGCGTCAGCAGCACGAACAGCAGGGACAGCACCGCACCGCCGATGGCCGCAGCGATAAAGCCCAGCCAGGGTGACCCGGTCTCGACCGAGATCGCAAAGCCGCTGATTGCGCCGACGATCATCATGCCCTCGACGCCGAGGTTCAAAACACCTGCTTTTTCGACGACCAGCTCTCCGATCGCGGCCAAAAGCAGGGGGGTTGCGGCCACCATCAGAGAGGCGACCAAGAGGACGGGGTTGATTTCACCAAGGTCCATTACGCTACCTCGCTACGGGCCGCACGGATGCGGTAGTTTGTCAGAAGATCGAAAGCCAGCAGGAAGAACAGAAGCATCCCCTGAAACACCTGAATGGCGGCGGCAGGCAGGCCAAGCTGGGACTGCGCGATTTCACCGCCGATATAGGTCAGCGCCATCAGGCCACCGGCCAGCAGGATGCCCACCGGGTGCAGGCGGCCGAGGAAGGCCACGATGATCGCGGTAAAGCCATAGCCGACGTTGAAGTCGATGCTGACCACACCCGAAGGTCCCGAGACCTCGAACATCCCGGCCAGTCCTGCCAGTGCTCCGGAAACGCCCAAGCAGAACAGGATCAGGCGGGCCGGGTTCACGCCTGCGAACTTGGCGGCGCGCGGTGCCTCTCCCGTCAGGCGGATGTGGAAGCCCAGCATGTGACGATTGAGCAGGACATAGGCAAAGATCACGGCGATCAGCGCTGTCACTACGCCCCAGTGCATCCCGGACCCGGCGATCAGTTCCGCGTTATGCGCACTGTCATAGGCTTGCAGGTTGCGCGACCCGGGAAAGCCGAACCCTTCGGGGTTTTTCAGCAGGCCCAGCGAAACCGAGGCCAGCATCTGTTCGGCCACATAGACCAGCATCAGCGACACGAGGATTTCGTTGGTGCCAAAGCGGACTTTCAGAAAGGCAGGGATCATCGCCCAGAGCCAGCCACCGAACGCACCGGCAATCACCATGATTGGAAAGATGTAGAACGCGTCCAGCGGATAGAAGGCCAGACCTGCACCTGCGCCAAAGATGGCACCCATGATGTACTGACCCTCGGCCCCGATATTCCAGATACCGGCGCGAAAGCCCAGCGACAGCCCAATTGCGATCAACACCAAAGGCGCACCTTTCACCAGAAGTTGCGGGCGGTAATAAAAGGCGAACTCACCAAACAGCGGTTCCCAGAAAATGGTACCGATGGCTTCGACCGGGTTCTTGCCCAGAATGGCGAACAGAATGCCGCCGAAAACCATTGTCGCCACTACCGCGACCAGAGGGGTGGCATAAGACCACGCCTTGGACGGCTGAGGCCGTTTCTCCAACACAATCATCTACTCACACCCCCGTTTTCATCTTTTTCTGTAATGCTTTAGACATGGGCCACCTCCATGCCGTGTGCGCCGCCCATCATCAGGCCGATTTCGTCTACCGTCAGCCCGGTGGTCGGGCGGGGCGCGCTTAGTCGTCCTTCGTTCAAGGCCGCGAAACTGTCTGAGATCTCCATCAGCTCATCCAGATCCTGACTGATGCAGATGACCGCAGTGCCCTTGGCCGCCAGGTCCAGAATGGCCTGCCGGATCGAGGCCGCCGCCGCCGCGTCCACACCCCAAGTGGGTTGGTTCACGACCAGCACATCCGGGTTTTGCAGAACTTCGCGACCGATCACGAATTTTTGCAGGTTCCCGCCCGATAGCGAACGCGCAGCGTTCTCTGGCCCCGGCGTGCGTACGTCAAACGCCTCAATGATCTTTTCCGCAAAGTTTTTGGTGTCGGCCCATTTCAGGAACCCGTTGTTTTCCAGCCCTTCGCGGACAGAACCCGTCAGCAGGGCGTTTTCGGTCAGGCTCATATCCGGTGCGGCCGCATGGCCCAGACGTTCTTCGGGCGCGGTCAGCACGCCCAGCTTGCGTCGCGCGGTGGGGCCGAGCTTGCCGATCTTCTGACCGTTGAACTTGATCGCATCGGCTGTTGTGAGAATTTCACCCGACAAAACGCCCAGCAGTTCGTCCTGACCGTTACCGGCGACGCCACCAATGCCCAGAACCTCACCTTTGCGGACAGTCATGTGCACATTGCGCAGTGCCGTACCAAATTCCGACGGCGAGGGTACCGACAATCCGCTGACATCCAGCGCGACGTCGCCAAATTCTCGGCCACCGCGTTCTGGTGTTTGCAAGGTCGAACCCACCATCATTTCAGCCATGTCGCGGGCCGAGGTTTCCGCCGGAACACATTCGCCGACGTTCTTACCCAGCCGCAGGATTGTGGCGTGGTCGCAGAGCGTGCGGATCTCTTCCAGCTTGTGCGAAATATACAGGATCGAGGTGCCCTCGGACCGCAGTTTGTTGAGCGTTTCAAACAGGATATCGACCTCTTGCGGGGTCAGAACCGAGGTCGGCTCGTCCATGATCAGCAGCTTGGGGTCCTGCAACAGGCAGCGGATGATTTCGACCCGTTGCCGCTCACCCGCGGACAGATCGCCGACGGTGCGATACGGGTCCAAAGGCAGCCCATAGGTCTCGGACACTTCGCGGATACGCGAGGCCAGATCGCCCATTGGCGGCGGGTTCTCCATCCCCAGCGCGATGTTTTCGGCCACGTTCAGCGCGTCAAACAACGAGAAATGCTGGAACACCATCGCGATCCCGTCCGCCCGAGCCGCGCGGGGTTCGGGCGGGGCAAAAGGCTGACCTCGCAGCAGCATCGTGCCACTGTCTGGCTTCACCAGCCCATAGATCATTTTCACCAGCGTGGACTTGCCCGCGCCATTCTCGCCCAGCAGGGCGTGAACTTCGCCTTCGCCGATGTCAAAGGACACCTGATCATTGGCCACGACGCCGGGATAGGCTTTGGTCAGCCCTTGTAAGCTTAGGAGTGGAGTGGTCACGCGCTCAGGTCCTTCTTCAACTCGTTCTGCCGGGCGGGGCGCAGCAATTGGGCTGCAACGCCAACGGCGATCATCTGCGGGTGTTTGCCCAGACCGGGGTCACCGATGGGGCAGGTGATCCGGCCGATCCGCTCGGGCGCGTGCCCAAGGGCCGCCAGCCGCGACCGGAATCGCGCCCATTTCGTAGCCGAGCCGATCAGCCCGGCAAAGCCAAAACCGTGCGTCAACAAGCGGTTGCAAAGTTCCAGGTCCAGATTGTGGGAATAGGTCAAAACCAGATGTTCGGCGTCACGCGGGGCATGACGGACAAGTTCGGCGGGTTTTGCGGCGGGTACAGCCGTAACAGAGGCCGGGATATGGTCGGGAAACCGTTCCGGGCCGGTATCGACCCATGTGATTGCCAGCTCGGGCAGCGGTGACAGAACGTCAACCAATGCGCGCCCGACATGGCCCGCGCCCCAGATCCACAGCTTGCGGGTCGGTTTGTGGACGGGCTCAACCATCCAACCGTCCAGAAGCTGGGGCTGCGGGACTGTTCCTTGCCCGCGCGCCTGAGCCATCAGACGTTTGACCATCAACGGCATTTCGGTGCTGGACGCTGAACGTGCGATGATCGTGTCGTCCAGCGCATTCAACGCATCAACGTCATAGACCTCTGTCAGCAAAGACACAGCGCCACCGCAGCATTGCCCCAGATCGGGACCAAGCGCGTGTTGCGTCAGGCGGGACGGTACAGTTTGAGACCGCGCTGCCTCTGCCGCCTGATATTCCAGCGTGCCGCCGCCGATCGTGCCGGATTGCCCGTCCTGCCAGACCAGCATGGCGGCGCCGACTTCGCGCGGGGATGACCCCTTGATCGCAGCGATGACGACCCGGGTGACTTTCCCGTGGGTTTTGACCGCCTCCCTCAAAGCCTCCAAGTCAAATCCCATCAGATGTCTCCCTTCATCCGTTGAATGCCATGCCAGACCTGTTCCGCCGTGGCAGGGGCATCCAGCGCGGGATAGCTGTCTCCGCACGCGGCGACCGCGTTCGACAGCGCCAGCCATGCCGAGATACCCAGCATGAAGGGCGGTTCACCCACCGCTTTCGAGCGATAGATCGTGTCCTCGCGGTTCTCGCCATCCCAAAGTGCGACGTTGAAAATATCGGGTCGGTCCGAGCAGGCCGGGATTTTGTAGGTCGAGGGCGCATGCGTGCGCAGATTGCCCTTGCCGTCCCAGACCAGTTCCTCGGTCGTCAGCCACCCCGCGCCTTGCACATAGCCGCCTTCGACCTGTCCGATGTCCAGCGCCGGGTTCAGGGACGCGCCTGCATCGTGCAGGATATCGGTACGCAGGATACGGTTTTCGCCGGTCAGCGTGTCCACCGCGACCTCGGTGATCGAGGCCCCATACGCGAAATAGAAGAACGGTCGCCCTCGGCCCGCAATCCTGTCCCATTCGATCTTGGGGGTCTTGTAGAACCCCGTCGCGGACAGGCTGATCCGACCCTGATAGGCCAGCGCCGCAGCCTCGGCGAAGGTATAACGTTCTTCGCCAACCGAAACGTGGCCATCCGTAAAGGTGACCGTCGACGGATCGGCCTGATGCCGCTCGGCCAGATAGTCAGCCATCCGGTCGCGGATCGTGTCGCAGGCGGCTTTGACAGCCATGCCGTTCAGGTCACTGCCCGAGGATGCTGCGGTTGCCGATGTATTCGGCACCTTGGCGGTGTCGGTCGCGGTGATCTTGACCATGTCCAGTGGAATTCCGAACCGAGACGCAGCAACTTGCGCAACCTTCTGGAACAGGCCCTGTCCCATCTCGGTGCCGCCATGGTTCAGGTGGACCGAGCCGTCTTGGTACACATGCACCAGCGCACCCGCCTGATTAAGGTGAGTCAGCGTGAAGGAAATCCCGAACTTGACCGGGGAGAAGGCGATACCCTTCTTGATCACGCTGTGCTCGGCGTTCCATTTCTGGATCGCGGCCTTACGCGCGGCATAGTCGCTGGATTCCAGCAATGCCTCGGTCATGCCGTGCAGCTCAAAATCGCTGACCTCCATGCCGTAGGGCGTGGTGTTGCCGCCAGCGGGCAGCGGGCGCACAGGGGCATCGCCGGTTTCAACCGCGCCACGGCTGGTCAGGTCTTCGTGCGGGTCCGGGTGGCCGAGTGGCTTGTCGGCTTGTTCAGCTTCGGCCACCTTGTGCGCGGGTTCATAGTAGTTCCGGCGGCGCAGTTCGACCGGGTCCATTGCCAACGCATGCGCGGCGTGGTCCATCACCCGCTCAATCCCGACCATCCCCTGAGGGCCGCCGAATCCGCGATAGGCGGTGGCGGATTGGGTGTTGGTCTTCAGCCGGTGGCTCTCAATCCGCGCGTTGGGCAGTAAATAGGCGTTGTCGGAATGCAGCATCGCGCGGTCCGCCACGGGCAGGGACAGGTCCTGTGCCCAGCCGCAGATGGCGTGGTGCAGGAACGACACGCCCTGAATATGACCGTTCTCATCGAACCCGGCTTTGTAGGAGATGCGGAACGCATGGCGCTTGCCGGTGATGATCATGTCATCATCGCGGTCATAACGCATCTTGCAGGCCTTACCTGTCTCACGCGCGGCCACGGCGCAGGCAACCGCCAGAGCGTTGCCCTGACTTTCCTTGCCGCCAAACCCGCCCCCCATCCGGCGGGTTTCCACACGAACAGCGTGCATTGGTACGCCCAACGCGTCTGCCACCTTGTGCTGAATCTCGGTCGGGTGCTGGGTCGAGCTGTGCACCAGCATATCCGCGCCCTCGTTCGGCACGGCAAGCGCAGCCTGACCTTCCAGATAGAAATGCTCCTGCCCGCCAAGTTCAAACGACCCTTCGATCACATGAGCCGCGTCCGCAATGGCTGCATCCGCGTCGCCTTTGGCATAGATGCGCGGACCGTCCTCGAACCGGCTGTCGGCGGCCAGCGCGTCTTCGATGGTCAGGATCGGAGTTTCCTCGGCATAGTCGATCTTGCCCAGACGCGCCGCCTTTCGCGCGGCCAGGTGGCTGGTGGCGACGACCAGAAACACCGGTTGGCCGATATAGTGAACGGTCCCGTCCGACAGCAGCGGTTCATCATGGATCGAAGGCGAGACGTCGTTGGCAAAGGGCAGGTCATCAGCTGTCATGACCATAACGACCCCGTCCGCGGCCTTCACAGCCGACAGGTCCATGTCCGAGATTTTGCCTTTGGCAATCGGGCTGAGGCCAAAGGCCAGATGCAGGCTGCCCTTGGGTGTGGGGATATCATCCACGTACCGCGCCGAGCCTGAGACATGCAGCGGGGCTGCGTCGTGGGGGAGGGGTTTGGTCACGCTCATGCCGAAACCTCCAGCACGTTGGTGATCTCGCCCTGATCTTCGAGGAAATAGCGCTCGAGCATCGCTTTGGCGGTTTCCAGACGATAGGTGGCCGAGGCGCGCATATCCGTGAGTGGTTGGTAGTCGTCAGCAAAGGCAGGCAGCGCGGCCTGAATGGTCGCAGCGGTCCACGGTTTGCCGGTCAATGCGGCCTCGACATGGGTTGCCCGTTTCGGAGTGCCTGCCATGCCGCCAAAGGCGATCCGGGCCTGAGTCACGGTGCCCTCTGAAACGGTGATATTGAAACACCCGCAGACGGCCGAGATATCCTGATCGAACCGCTTGCTGAGTTTGTACGCCTTCAGGCGGTCCGCCTGACGCGGGAAGCTGACGGCTTCGACGAATTCTCCGGGTGCGCGGTCTTGTTTGCCGTAGTCGATGAAGAAATTCTCCAGCGGCATAGACCGGCGCTTATCCCCCTTGCGCAGATGCAGGGTTGCGCCAAGGGCAATTAGCGCGGGCGGGTTGTCCCCGATGGGCGATCCGTTGGCGATGTTACCGCCCACGGTCGCGGCGTGGCGGACCTGTACGCTGGCATAACGACGGATCATCTCGGCGTAAGAGGGGTGGTGGTCGTTCAGAGCCGCGCCCATCCGGTTCATGTCGACCATGGCACCAAAGCGGATTTCTTCGTCAGAGATTGTGATCTGCTTGAGATCATCGCACTGGTTGAGGAAAATCACCGGGTCTAGATCGCGCAGTTGTTTGGTGACCCAAAGGCCCACATCCGTGGCCCCGGCAACCAGTGTCGCATCCGGGTGTTGCGTGTAAAGGGCGGCCAGTTCGTCGGCGGAGTTGGGGAGGTAGGGGGGCTCTGCCCCCCGGCCTGCGGCCTCCCCCCGAAGTATTTTTGAACAAGAGAAGGACTTGTCGTCGGTGACCCATTTCGGGACGGGGTGGGGTTCGGCGGCTTTGGCGGCACGAATAATCGGGGCGTAACCAGTGCAGCGGCAGAGATTGCCTGCAAGCTGTGTATCGTGGTCGGTTGCGCCATTTGTGTGGCTTGCGACCATCGACATCACGAAGCCGGGGGTGCAGAAGCCGCATTGCGAGCCGTGCAGGTCAACCATGGCCTGTTGCACCGGATGGGCCTCACCGCTCGGGCTGCTGGCGCCTTCGACGGTGCGCACCGCTTTGTCATGCAATTGTGGGAGAAACAAAATGCAGGAGTTCAGCGCCTTTGCGCCGCCCTCATCCGTGACCATGACGGTACAGGCCCCGCAGTCGCCTTCGTTGCAGCCTTCTTTGGTGCCGGTCAGACCGCGATCGTCGCGCAGCCAATCCAGCAGGGTGGCCGTCGGATCAACATCCGACAGCTCCACGGTCTCTCCGTTCAGAAGAAACGTGATATCCATTCGTGAAACCCGTCGCCTTACCCGGTTGCGCCCTTGGGTGCCCTCCTTCGATGCGACGTAGAAAGAGTGGCGGGCGGAGTGCTTGCCGTCAGATGTTAGAAACAGCGCGCCTTATCTGGCAAGAAAAACTGCCTGTGATATGCACCATTACGCGCGTCTGACGCGAATTCTTGTGGTTTGCTTAACAATTAGTCGGCTGTTTTTAAATAATTTTTTGGGGTGGTGTTGTTACCATTCCCGAAGCACCTTCTGGAAAAGCCGAATAATAGACGCTGATTTTTTAGGCATTGAAAGGGTGCGGTTCGCGCTTTTGCCGGGCCGCAGGCTGGGATAGCGTAGCGGTTATGAGCAGTACCCCTCGATTCATTCACCTCCGCGTTCACACCGAATATTCCCTGCTGGAAGGCGCTGTGCGGCTGAAAAAGCTGCCGGGTCTGTGTGAGAAGATGGAGATGCCCGCAGTTGCGGTCACCGACACCAATTCGATGTTCTCGGCATTGGAGTTTTCCGTGACGGCCAGCGGCGCGGGTGTGCAGCCGATCATGGGATGCCAGGTTGATTTGGCCTACGTTCAGGCGCAGCCCGGGGAAAAGCCCAAGGCACCCGCACCGCTGGTGCTGCTGGCGCAATCCGAGGTTGGGTATGAGAACCTGATGAAGCTCAGCTCGTGCCTCTATGTTGATAAGGGCGGGCAGTTGCCGCAGGTCACGTTGGAAGAATTGGCGGACCGGTCAGACGGCTTAATCTGCTTGTCCGGCGGCCCGGATGGGCCAGTTGGTATGCTGTTGCAGCAAGGGCAGCGCCCTGCGGCGGAGGCTTTGGTGGATCGGCTGGCGGGGATGTTCCCTGATCGCCTTTATATCGAACTGCAGCGCCATCCGGGGGAAGGTGGGCAGCCCGAGGCCGAACGCCTGACAGAGCGCGGCCATGTTGAGATGGCTTATGCCAAGAACTTGCCCTTGGTGGCCACCAACGACGTCTATTTCCCCTCGTCGGATATGTATGAGGCGCACGATGCGCTGATCTGTATCTCTGAGGGGGCGTATGTCGATCAGCAGGAGGGCCGACGTCGTCTGACAGCGCAGCATTATTTCAAGTCGCAGCAGGAAATGGTGACGTTGTTCGCGGACCTGCCAGAGGCGATCGAGAACACAGTTGAGATTGCACGGCGTTGCGCGTTCATGGCCTATCGCCGCGATCCGATCCTGCCGAAATTTGCCGATGACGAGGTGGCCGAACTGCGCCGTATCGCCAATGAGGGGTTGCAGAAGCGCTTGGCCGTGATCCCTCATGCGGTGACGCCCGAGGAATATCAGGAGCGTCTGGATTTCGAGCTTGGCATTATCGAAGGCATGGGCTTTCCCGGCTATTTCCTGATCGTTGCGGACTTTATCCAATGGGCCAAGGATCATGACATTCCGGTGGGGCCGGGGCGGGGCTCGGGCGCGGGATCATTGGTGGCTTATGCGCTGACGATCACTGATCTTGATCCGTTGCGCTATAGCTTGCTGTTTGAGCGGTTTTTGAACCCCGAGCGGGTCTCGATGCCCGACTTTGATATCGACTTCTGTATGGATCGCCGGGAAGAGGTGATCCGATACGTTCAACAGAAATACGGGCGCGACAAGGTGGGGCAGATCATCACCTTTGGCGCTTTGCTTTCGAAGGCCGCCGTGCGCGATATCGGGCGGGTGTTGCAGATGCCTTATGGTCAGGTGGACCGCCTGTCCAAGATGATCCCGGTTGAGGGTGTGAAACCCGTCTCCATTGAGAAGGCGTTGAAAGACGAACCTCGCCTGCGCGAAGAGGCACGCAACGAAGAGGTTGTGGACCGGTTGCTGACCTATGGCCAACAGGTCGAGGGGCTGTTGCGCAATGCGTCCACTCACGCGGCGGGGGTGGTGATTGGGGACCGGCCTCTGGATGCGCTGGTGCCTCTGTATCAGGATCCGCGATCCGACATGCCTGCGACCCAGTTCAACATGAAATGGGTGGAACAGGCCGGGCTGGTCAAATTCGACTTTCTGGGCCTGAAGACGCTGACAGTGATCCAGAACGCGATGGACATCATCTTTAAGTCCGGGCGGCCTTTGCATATCGCGGCGGATGGCACGGAACTCTATGAACCCGCAGACGGGGCAGAGAACCAGATCAACGCCATCCCGTTGGATGATGAGGCGACATATAAGCTCTATTCCGCTGCTAAGACGGTGGCGGTGTTCCAGGTGGAATCCTCGGGGATGATGGATGCGCTGAAGCGGATGAAGCCCACCTGCATCGAGGATATCGTGGCGCTTGTAGCGCTGTACCGCCCCGGCCCGATGGAGAACATTCCGACCTATTGCGAGGTCAAGAACGGGCTGCGCAAGATCGAATCCGTGCATCCCTTGATCGACCATATCCTTGAGGAAACCCAGGGCATTATCGTTTATCAGGAACAGGTGATGCAGATCGCTCAGGTCATGGCCGGGTACAGCCTCGGCGGTGCCGACCTGCTGCGCCGCGCGATGGGGAAAAAGATCAAAGAGGCGATGGATGCCGAACGCCCCAAGTTCGAAAAGGGCGCGGGTGAAAACGGCGTGGATGCCAAGAAAGCCAGCGAAGTCTTCGACCTGCTGGAGAAATTCGCCAACTACGGCTTCAACAAATCCCACGCGGCGGCTTATGCGGTGGTCAGCTATCAGACCGGCTGGCTGAAGGCGAACCACCCGGTCGAGTTCATGGCCGGGGTCATGAACTGCGATATCCATCTGACCGACAAGCTGGCGGTTTATTTCGAAGAGGTTCGCAAGGGGCTTGAACTGCCCTATGTGCCGCCCTGCGTGAACCGATCTTTGGCGACGTTCGACGTGGTGAACGGAGAGCTGGTCTATGCGCTGGGCGCGTTGAAAAACGTGGGCGTTGAGGCGATGAATCTGGTCGTCGAAGGACGCGCCGACAAGCCTTTCGTGAACCTGTTCGATTTCGCCCGCCGGGTGGATTTGAAAAAGGTCGGTAAACGCCCGCTTGAGATGATGGCACGGGCAGGGGCGTTTGATCAGTTGGACAAAAACCGCCGTCGTGTGTTCGAAAGCCTTGATCCGCTGGTGCAATATTCGGCGGCGATCCACGAACAGAAGAACTCGAACCAGGTATCGCTGTTTGGCGAGGCAGGCGATGACCTGCCCGAACCGCGCCTGTCGCCCACTCCCGATTGGCTGCCCGCTGAACGGTTGAGCGAGGAATTCAAGGCCATCGGCTTTTACCTGTCTGGCCATCCGCTGGACGACTATATGCCCGCGCTGAAACGCAAGCAGGTGATGACGCTGGATGAGGTGACGGAAAAGGCGCGCTCTGGCCCGTTTATTGCAAAGATGGCCGGTGTTGTTGCCGGTCGGCAGGAACGGAAATCGGCGCGCGGCAACCGGTTTGCCTTTGCCCAGCTTTCGGACCCCAGCGGTGCGTATGAGGTGACGCTGTTCTCGGAAACGCTGGAGAAATCGCGCGAGTATCTGGAAACCGGCGCGCAGGTGGTGCTGACGGCTGAGGCGACGATGGAGGCTGATCAGCTGAAACTGCTGGGTCGGTCGGTCGGCCCGGTGGATACGGTCGTAGCCGAAGCAGGCGCAACCGGACTGCGCATATTCGTGGATGAAGAACAAGCCCTTCCCACCGTAGCCAAAGTGCTGGAGGATGCGGCAGGCGCTGCTAAAAACGCCGCGCGCGGGCCGATCCAATTGCTGCTGATGGCCCCCGGACTACCGGGTGAGGTCGAGATGGATCTGGGCCAGAGTTTCCCCATCAACCCGCAAATCAAGGGCGCGATCAAATCGCTGGAAGGCGTGATGTCGGTTGAGGAGTTCTGAACCTCGCCTTTTGTTGCCACAGAGTTTTTGCCCGGCTAGGCTGAGACTATGCCCGTTTGGGGCGTGTCACAGGGAGGGCACTGATATGGCAATTTTAGCTAATGGTTTTAGAACACTCGCGATCGCTGCGACCGCGTCACTGGCGTTGGTCTCTGCGTCGGTCGCGGTGGCAGATGACAAAGATGACAAGAAGAAAAAGCAAACCATCGAAGGCGCCTTGATAGGTGCTGGCGTGGGTGCCTTGATTGGCGATGGCAAGGGGGCTGCCATCGGCGGTGTTGCCGGGGCAATTATCGGACACAACTGGAAGTGATGGCGATGCGGTTTACAACATTCAGAGCGCTGGCATCGGCGGTGACACTTACAGTTCCCTGTACGGCTTTTGCAGACGATGCGGCTGATCAGATGGTGCAGGATGCGCTACCGGTCATGCACTATACCTGCGCCTCGATTGCTGAGGAAGCGGATGGGGATGAAGCCTTTGTCGTGGCGGTTGTCGAGAAAATGACGGCGCTGTCGCTGAGTAACCGCCAGATCAATATCGAGGATCACGCCGCGACGGACGAGGAGAAAGCGCAACTGCGCGAGGCCTTTATCGCCGCCCTGTCCGAAGGCTGCGCGGCAGACAAGGATGCCCTTCTGGGTGGTGTGGTTGATAACGCGGTGAAATCGGCGTTGGGACTATAGGCCTTCAATAATGCGGCGGGCGCTCGTCGCCAAAGACAACACCGCCTGAACCTTCCTGTGCCCGTTCAGCCTCGCGCTGCAACAGCATCTCGACCCGGCGGGTCAGGCGGTCGATCTCGCTTTGCTGCCGCGTGACAACGGTGTTCAGCTCTTCGACCGTGCGGGTCAGATGGGCAATCTGTTCTTCCAGATGTTGCATTTGGGTCTCCTTGGGTGCGGTCATAGCGACCCAGTGGCGTCAAGGCCAGCGAAAGCGCGCCTTGCCCCGATGCGGGGCATGGGATAGACCGCGCGCGGAACACTCAACGCCCAAGGACGCCCCACATGGCCAAGCCCAAGAAACAGCCCCGCCCCAAGGCCGTAACGCCGAAAGGGTTCCGCGACTATTTCGGCCAGGAAGTCTCGCAGCGCGCGCAGATGCTGCAGACGATTGCGGACGTCTATCATCGCTACGGGTTTGACGCGTTAGAGAGCAGCGCCGTGGAAACGGTCGAGGCGCTGGGCAAGTTTCTACCCGACGTGGATCGCCCGAACGAAGGCGTATTTGCGTGGCAGGAATTTGACGAGGGCGGAAATGGCGACTGGATGGCTCTGCGCTATGACCTGACCGCGCCGCTGGCCCGTGTTTATGCGCAGCACCGCAACGACCTGCCGACGCCCTATCGCCGCTATGCGATGGGCCCGGTCTGGCGCAACGAAAAGCCGGGGCCGGGGCGGTATCGTCAATTTTATCAATGCGATGCGGATACGGTGGGCACGGCGTCGATGGCCGCCGATGCCGAGATTTGTGCGATGTTGTCGGATACGTTGGAGACCGTGGGTATCCCGCGCGGAGACTATCTGGTGCGGGTGAACAACCGCAAGGTTTTGAATGGTGTTTTGGAGGCGATGGGTCTAGGTGAAGACGCCGCCGCCCGCGACAATGTTCTGCGCACCATCGACAAGTTCGACAAGGTTGGTGAAGCCGGTGTGCGTGAGTTGTTGACCAAGGGCCGATTGGATGCCTCGGGCGCGTTTATCGACGGTGTGGGTCTGAGCGAAGATCAGGCCGAGCCGGTGATTGCCTTCCTGACCTCGAAAGCTGCGGATACCGCTGGGACGCTGGCGAACCTGCGTGCGGCCGTTGGCGACAGCAAAATCGGGGCCGACGGGATTGCCGAATTGGAACAGATTGGTGCCCTGCTGGATGCGGGCGGCTATGGCGCGGACCGGATCGAGATCGACCCCTCGGTCGTGCGGGGCCTCGGCTATTACACCGGACCGGTCTATGAGGCCGAGTTGACGTTTGAGATTTTCGACGAAAAAGGCCGCAAGCGGCAGTTCGGGTCGGTCTCGGGCGGTGGTCGATATGATGATCTGGTCAAACGGTTCACCGGGCAAGAGGTTCCTGCGACCGGCGTTTCCATCGGCGTTGACCGTCTGCTGGCCGCTCTGCGTGAAAAGGGCCGGATTGCAGCGCAGGCCACCGGCCCCGTGGTTGTGACCGTGATGGACCGCGACCGTATGGCCGATTATCAGGCCATGGTGGCCGAGCTGCGAAATGCGGGCATCCGGGCTGAGGTCTATCTGGGCAACCCCAAGAATTTCGGCAATCAGTTGAAATATGCGGACAAGCGGAATTCGCCCATCGCGGTGATCGAAGGCGGTGACGAAAAGGCCAACGGGATCGTGCAGATCAAGGACCTGATCCTAGGGGCCAAGATCGCCGAAAGCGCCACGCTTGAGGAATGGAAGGAACGTCCCAGCCAATTCGAAGTGCCACGCGGTGATCTGGTCGCCAAGGTGCGCGAAATTCTGGACAGTCAGGACTGACCCATGCCCAACCGTTCCCAGATACAGGCCCGCGCCGCGATGATGCGCGTCAGGTTCGAGGCCGCAGGCGCGCAGGTCGTGGACCCTCCGCTTCTGCAACCGGCGGACACGCTGCTGGACCTTTATGGCGAGGATATTCGCGCGCGCGCCTATGTGACCTCGGACGCATTGCGGGGTGAGCAGATGTTGCGGCCGGATTTCACGCTGCCCGTGGTGCAGATGCATATGCGCGAGGGGGCCGAGCCAGCGCGCTATACCTATTCCGGTGAGGTTTTCCGCCGTCAGGAGCACGACCCGGACCGTTCGAATGAATATATTCAGGTCGGGTACGAAGTATTCGACCGCAACGACCCCGCAGGCGCGGATGCGGAAGTTTTCTCGTTATTTGCGCTGCAACTTCGTGGCTTGCCGCTGCGCGCGGCGACCGGGGATATCGGTATCCTGACCGCAGCCGTTGCGGGTTTGAAAACCACCGACCGCCGCAAATCCGCCCTGATGCGGCACTTGTGGCGGCCTCGCCGGTTCCGCGTTCTTTTGGATCGCTTCGCTGGGCGCAAGCCCGGCCCGGAAGGGCGTGACACTCTGCTGGATGCCAAAGATCCACTTGCCATCGACGCGCCCATGATCGGCAAGCGGCGCGCAGCCGAGATCGAGGCACGGATCGCCGCGCTGCGCGAAGATCGCGATACGCCTCCGATCTCAGACAACGAATTGGTCGGGCTGGAAACCCTGTTGAACGTGCGCGAAACGATGCCCTTCGCGCTGGAGCAACTGCGGGATGTGGCGGTGGATCTGCCTCAGATTACCCCTGCGCTGGACCGGTTGGAGGCGCGGGTTGCGTCGCTGCAAGCGCGCGGAGTGGATGTGGAGCGGTTGGACTTCGAAGCTGCCTATGGCCGCACGTCGATGGAATATTACGACGGCTTTGTTTTCGGTTTCTACGCCGAAGGTCGCCCCGACCTGCCACCGGTTGCAACTGGTGGGCGCTATGACGCGCTGACCCGGCAGTTGGGGAATGGGGCCGAAATCCCGGCCGTAGGCGGCGTGATCCGCCCCGACTTGATGCTTGAAATTGAGGAGGCCGCGCAATGAGCCTGAAACTGGGCGTGCCCTCGAAGGGCCGGTTGATGGAAAAGACCTTCTCATGGTTCGAAAAGCGCGGCATCACCCTGTCGCGCAGCGGATCGGACCGGGAATACGCGGGCAAGGTCGATGGGATCGACGGTGTTTCGCTGATCCTGCTGTCCGCAGGTGAAATCCCGCGCGAACTGGCCGCCGGGCGCATTCATCTGGGCGTGACCGGCATTGATCTGGTGCACGAGAAACTGCCGCGCTGGGAACAGCAGGTCGAGGAGGTTTCGCAGCTTGGTTTTGGCAAGGCGGACCTGATCATCGCGACCCCGGCCTGTTGGGTGGACGTGGACACGCTGGACGATCTGGACGCGGCGGCGGCAGCCTTCCGCAAGACCCACGGTCACCGGCTGCGGATTGCGACCAAGTATCATCGGCTCGTGCGCGAATTCCTGACGGATGCGGGCGTGGCCGATTACACTCTGGTCGACAGTCAGGGCGCGACCGAGGGCACCGTTATGAACGAAACCGCCGAGGCGATTGCCGACATCACCTCGACCGGGGAAACGCTGCGGGCGAACCACCTGAAAATCCTGACCGACGGGTTGATCCTGCAATCGCAGGCGACGCTGTGGCGTAGCCGTGTGGCCAAGTATGAGGCTGAGGACAAAGCCGTTCTGTCCGACCTGTTGGACCGCCTGGGCTAAAGCACCCCGATATCCGCCAATGCGCGGTTCAGTTCGTCGGGCAGGGCATCGTCCTGCGCGCGACCCTTGGGTAGGTCGGCTGGGGTATCCTCGGGTTTGAGATAGCGCCACCCCTGAAACGGGCGCTTCAGGGCGTTCTGGGTGCGGTGCACTTCGGGGTCCAGCACGATGGCGCAGCGGCGGACGCCGTCCTCGCCACGCACTTCATCCAACCGCAGGATGCGCTGGCGGCATTGGATTACACCCTTGATCACCCAATAGATTGATCCGCCGTTCAAAATCTCGGCCTCGCGCTTGGGCCACATGCGGGTGACATGGCGCGGGCAACCGTCCTCATAGAGCGGTTTGCGGCTGTCTTGCCACGCCATCAACGTATCGACGCTTTCCGATCCGACCGAAAGTTTGATGAGGTTTACATAGTTATCCACAGCTTTCCCACAGAGTCGTCCCAAGCTTGATCTCTATATTGTAGCTCGCAATGCGATGTCATCAAGGTGTTGTGGTTTTGTTGTGATTTGAGGTAGTCTGGATACCTCTTTCAGGACAGGGAATCACCAATGAGCCGCTTTGCCGCCCCCATCGCCGAGCAGATCTGGGACATGAAATACCGCTTCAAGCAGGCGGATGGCACACCTATCGACCAGACGGTCGAGGATAGCTGGCGGCGCATCGCCCGCGACTTGGCGCGTGTGGAAAAAGACCCGGCCCATTGGGAGGACAAGTTCTTTGAGGCGCTGGAGGATTTCAAATACCTCCCCGCCGGACGCATCACCGCAGGCGCCGGGACCGCGCGTCAGGTAACGCTGTTCAACTGTTTTGTCATGGGCACGATCCCCGACAGCATGGGCGGTATCTTTGACATGCTGAAAGAGGCCGCGCTGACCATGCAGCAGGGCGGGGGGATCGGTTACGATTTCTCGACCATCCGACCGCGTGGCGCGGATGTGCATGGGGTAGCAGCCGATGCCTCTGGCCCGCTGTCCTTCATGGATGTGTGGGACGCGATGTGTCGCACCATCATGTCTGCTGGTTCGCGCCGTGGGGCGATGATGGCGACGATGCGCTGCGATCACCCGGATATCGAGCAATTCATCACCGCCAAATCCGACCCCGCCCGCCTGCGCATGTTCAACATGTCTGTGTTAGTCACGGACCCGTTTATGGAAGCGGTCAAAGCCGATGGCCCGTGGGAACTGGTCTTTGGCGACAAGGTTTATCACACGGTGCAAGCGCGTGATCTGTGGAACAAGATCATGCAGGCCACTTATGACTATGCCGAGCCGGGCGTGATCTTCATTGACCGTATCAATCAGGCCAACAACCTCAGCTATGTGGAAACCATCGCGGCGACGAACCCCTGTGGCGAGCAGCCCCTGCCGCCATACGGTGCGTGTCTGCTGGGCTCGATCAACCTTGCGCGGCTGGTGGCGGAACCCTTCGAGGGCGCCGCCCATCTGGATGAGACCGCGTTGCAGGAACTGGTCGCTACTGCCGTCCGCATGATGGACAACGTGGTGGATGCGTCGAAATTCCCGCTGATCGAGCAAGAGGCCGAGGCGCAGGACAAGCGCCGCATCGGGCTGGGCGTGACCGGGTTGGCCGACGCGCTGCTGATGTTGGGTCTGCGCTATGGCTCGGACGAAGCGGCGCGTCAGACCGAGCGCTGGCTGCACGCGATCGCGCGCGCCGCGTATCTGGCGTCGGTGGACTTGGCGAAGGAAAAAGGGGCGTTCCCTTTGTTTGATGCCGAGAAATATCTGGCCAGCGGCACCATGCAGCAGATGGATGAGGATGTGCGCGACGCGATTCGCGAACACGGTATCCGCAACGCTCTGCTGACCTCGATCGCGCCGACGGGGACGATTTCGCTTTATGCCGGTAACGTGTCTTCGGGGATCGAGCCGGTCTTTGCCTATGCCTATACGCGCAAGGTGTTGCAGAAGGATGGCTCGCGCACCGAGGAAGAGGTGGTGGATTATGCCGTGCAGATGTGGCGCGACAAGTTCGGTGATGCCACCTTGCCCGACTATTTCGTGAACGCTCAGACGCTGTCCCCGTCCGATCATGTCAGGATGCAGGCGGCGGCGCAGAAATGGATCGACAGTTCGATCTCGAAGACGATCAACTGCCCCGAGGATATCAGCTTTGACGCATTCAAGGACGTTTACATGCAGGCTTGGGATCAAGGCTGCAAAGGTTGCACGACCTATCGTCCGAATGATGTGACCGGATCGGTCCTGACTGTTTCTGAAAGCGCAGACAAAGTGCCGGGCGAGAGCGCCGACGCGCCGCACGAGGTTGATGGCGGCGACGTGATCTACATGTCCGAACCGCTGGACCGGCCGCAGTCGCTGGAGGGGTCGACCTACAAGCTGAAATGGCCCGACAGCGAGCACGCGATCTACCTGACTATCAACGATATTGTCATCGGTGGCCGCCGTCGTCCGTTCGAGGTGTTCATCAACTCGAAGAACATGGAACACTACGCCTGGACGCTGGCGCTGACGCGCATGATTTCTGCCGTATTCCGGCGCGGTGGCGATGTGTCCTTTGTCGTGGAAGAACTGAAGGCCGTCTTCGATCCGCGTGGCGGGGCATGGGTCAAGGGCAAGTACATCCCGTCGATCCTCGCCGCGATTGGTGGCGTCATAGAACAGCACCTGATCAATATCGGCTTTCTGGAAGGCGAGGGCATGGGCCTCAAGTCCGATCCGCAGGCGCAGGTGGTGAATATGGATGGCCCGCGCGGTAAGGCGTGCCCGTCCTGTGGTCAGTTCGATATGGTAATGATCGAGGGTTGCATGACCTGCCGCAGTTGCGGGCATTCCAAGTGTGGCTAGACGATCGGCTTTGAGGCGATGACTGTGTGGGTGGGCATAAATAGCCCATAAGGTTGATTTTTGCGCCCATTTGAACGGTCTTTAATGCCCACAGATTCTTAAGACATTGAAATAAAATAAAAAAGATTCCTGTAGAGTTTTGAGATTGTGCTGCGTTGGCGACCATCGATAACGTTCGCGCTATTGACCAAGACCAGAAAATCTCAAGACTGTGGCCATGGAACCAAATCGTCTCATACACGTCACACGCAAAAGCTGACCAGAATGTTGTACTTGCCCAGCAAAACCGCTCGGGCAGTTCCATGGCTATCGGATACCGAATTGATGAGAAACAAATCGCCTATCGAGGAGTCCCCTCAGTACTCCGAATTGAACGCTCGATTTTCCCGTTTTCTGCTGGACTTCCGAAAGGAAAAACTCGCGCAGCAACTTGCCGGAGACGACAAAAACCGTGACGAGATTACCCGCGGAGACTTTCAGTCATTCAAAGCGCGGATGACTGAGGGTTTAGAACTAACCGATTACGATCTAGATCGTATTCACCGCCGAGTATTGTCTGTACTTCTCCGCCCCGAAGCGGGCTCGGAGCTAAAAGACGAATGAAGCCGGAAGGCGGGAAACTGGCGTGTAGGCCGATCCGCTTTGACGATGAGTGACGGGTTTGAGTCCCAAGCCTCTTAGTAGTATAGAAAACAAGAGGTGCTCACTCGACCTTTTTGTCAATAAAACCAATTGTATTCGCGTTTTCCAAGAGCGTTCGAACCTTTGAGCGATCCAGCCCGGATTCGACTTCAGCGTCAATCTCTAGCTTCAATGACACCTCAGCACCTTGGAGAGTTGTAAGCTGTTCAACAATTGCTTCGACGATTTGATGCATGTCGCGGGCGGGTCGTTCGGCAGATAACATCACGGTTCCCACAAACCGCGTTGGGTCGGGGTCGTCTTTCGGAGAGTTCGGTGTGTCTACAGGTCCAGGTGGTCTGGGTTGCCCTGAGTCATCCGGTAGGGTTCCTGGTTTTGGATCAACTATGTCAGGGTCAGAAGGTTGTGGCTGCTGGCGATGTGCTTCGGCTACCTCAGGTCTCACAATGACAGAATACTGATCAATGCTCACGACTGTTGAAGACGCAGCCTCGATAGAAAGGCCAACATAGCTTCCGCTGGAGTCATCCCATCCTTCTGCATATGCAAAAGGACCCGGCACAATCGCTCCAACCGCCGCTTGCACAGCTTTTGTCAGTGTTTCTCGACCTCTCAAACGGGGCAAGTAGATATACCGGTTCGAGTATTCCCAAAGGTCCTTCAGCTTTAGGTGATCATTTTCATGCCATATGTTCTTTTCTAGCTCTCTGTTCAGCCGCTCTGGACCAATCTCGGGCAGCAGCGCTTCGTCGCTGACGAGCTTTTTACTTGCCCTGGAAAGCACACCATCCTGAGCGGCCACCTTTGCATAAGCAAATTCAACGTCAGCCGGTGCAGCCTCCTGATACGGGTAGACAAGATAGCACCAAGTGTCCTTCAAACGGGTTTTAGCCGTATCTCTGGCTTCTTTTGCTTTTTCTTTAGCCAAAGCAATATCGCTGGTTCTCAGGTTTAGACGGCCCGTCTCTGCATCGCGAACGATTCCGTCCCAAGCAAGTGATGTACGAAAGGCATCTTTCAAATTTTCCAGCTGACGGTTTTCTGCTGTGATGAAAACAAGAGTGTTTCGATAAACCCGAGGTGTTGTGCCCTTCTGAAGGAGCACATCCTTGATTTCGACCATTGCATCTGACGTATCTCGCCCATTGTGCGGGTGTTTTACGCCCAGAACGACAGCGCGAACACCTCCCGCTTCGTCCGGTACAGAACCCGACCCATCTGGGGCCACTTGTACGGCATCAAAGTGCCCTCTGTCGGCGATACCGTTGATGTACGATGCCAGCGCTTTGTCAATTTCGACGTCGATCAAGGCGTCCTCGAACTGCCCGGCTCTGTCCGCAGCGACCCTGTTCAAACTTGCGGACATGGAATACCAATGCCGGCCCAGATCGCTGTGCATGAACTTTGCTTGGTTCGTTAGTCGGCGGAGTGCATCTCCGAAAATTGCGACTCTCTCGCCAGGCTGCACCACACCCAGATTGATGTGTTTGTCGTCTATTCCCTGATTTTCTTGCCCGCTGAGAGGTGCAGTTCCCATGAATACTGTACGCGCCACCCTGCGTGTGGCCGAATACCGGTTCAAGTTAGGAGCGGCCTGATCGATTTTGTATGGCGTTGAATTGATCCCATCGATGTCACCAGCGATTATCGACTGCCACGACACATCTAGGTAGTGTAGTAATTCAGGCTCTACTCTTGCAGACCCAATCGCCACACTGCCCGGCATTATCATTACCGATCTGTCGTCGGACATCCAAAGCTCATGGATGACTTGAGCCATCAGCCGAAGTACACCTCGGGTTCGTTGGAACTTCTCAAGTGCCCCCCACGCCGTGTACAAGTGATCAAATAGATCGGGGTGAATAGGGTACGCTTTCTCCAGTTTGCGTCGGTAATCTTCATCAGCACAGCCTTGGGGGAATTCGTTCGGGTTTTCCCGATAGAGTTTGGCAAATTGCTTTAGCGTGTTGTCCCGGTGTCTGTATTTGTCCCCAGGAATTTCTTTGAATAGTCGCCGTCGGACAATCTCGTAGCTTTCCTCTTGCGACGCCGGCCGCCATGAGCTTTCGACCCGACTGAATGTCTGCTTGAGACGGGTTAGAGCTTCCTGACCACCTTCGCCGCCAACTTCGATCTGTGAGGCCGGGAGCGATGCAACCAAAAGAGTGTGTGGCGACGCCTTGACCGCTTCTGTTAGGGCTTGAACGAATGACAAGTTTGCGTCGAAAGAGCCAGAGGGAAGGCCCTCAATTTTGTAGATTTGCCGCAAATAGGCGACCCACTCATCAATCAGGATCAAACTGGGGGCGCACATCCTGAAAATCTCTTCCAGCTTCTCAGAACCAGGAGCAATTCCACTCGCGTCCTGATCGGCGACCAAGTCGAACGCACTCTTTCCGCCCAGTTGCCAAGCAAGCTCTCCCCAGGTCGTTCGGATCTCTTGACCGTCATCGAGCTTGACGACGTCGTGTGGACCACGTGAGGTCCCGACGAGAACAGCCCTGCTGACTTTCTCTGGAACGCTTAAGCCATCCTTGGAAAAAAGCTGATCCAAGCCAGGAAGGTCCTGAGCGGGTGTTTCGCCGGCCATGTGATACAGAGCCAGCATTGAGTGTGTTTTGCCGCCGCCGAAGTTGGTTTGCAGTTCGACGACAGGATCGCCCCCTTTGCCGGAAAGACGCTTGGCTGCTCCTTTGATCAGGGTGCTCAAACCGTCCGTCAGATATGTCCGCCCAAAGAACTCCTTTGGATCGCGATACTCAGGAGGAGCGCTGCCATTATGCACTTTGGCCAGATCAGCCGCAAACTCGGCCTGTTGGAACTCACCGGTCGCAACATCCTGATGCGGCTCCACGACCTCGCGCCAGGGTAGCAAGCCCGCGACCGTTTCGGTTGAGATCGCTGTCGCATTCGACTGTTTGCGCTCTTCGGAGCGCGCCATCTCTGTAAATTTAGTCCGCAGGATGCTGTCGCGCATCTTGCTGATTTCAGACGCAGACTCACCGGCGCTCACGGCTTCTAGAAGCCTGCGCATATTGTCCAGCGCACGTTCCGTGTCGTCGTAGGAGAATTTCTCATCATGCGCGAGTTTGTTTCGCACATCGGTCAGTTCGATAACAATCGAACGGTGCCCCTTGTCCAATGTCGAACGGAACGCCTCGTTCCAGCAACGATCCATGATTTGGAGTAGCTTTTGGGTGTCGAGGCTGAACTTTCCGTTTCCCTGGGGCCGCCAGTGCGGGAACTTGGCGATCACTTCCTGAGGCCACCCCTTACCCATTCCGGCTTCCAAAGAACGCATGACATAGGGTTGAAGCCCTTTCTGCATGTGCTCCATGCCTTCGAATACATACTGGCGATTGCTTTTTGCCATGCGCTCGTCCTCAGAGGTCCATCGCCGATTGGCGATTCATATCGGTATCGTGGATCGTGGCGGCCAGACGTGTGAGCTCGGTCCAGCCTGAAATCAAGGCATTGTAATGGGTGGCTTCCTTGGCATCCTGTCGCTTGTTCGAACAGACGTCATAGAGGTAATAGGCAAGATCTTTGACCGCCCCGGCCTTGTCGCTGCCAATCCTCTTCAGAAGAACCGCGGCAGCGTATTCACCATCACTTTCCATGACCCGGATCAGGTGCTGACAGCCTTCCCAGATCGTTGGATGATCGTCAGTGGCGGGATCCCAATCCAGTTCTATCTCTTCCCGCTTCAGTATTCGAACATTGCCCGCGGAACTTTCAACAATTCCAGCGTGCTTGACGTTATCGACGGAAATTCCGCGCGCCCGAGCCAGGTTATCGGCATCTCCAAAAGGACCGGTATTGTAACCATGTTGAGTGAACCATGTAATCGCGAACCTAGTGTCAGGGTCGAAGTCGCCTTCCTGCTCCGACAAGAGTTCATCGAGTGTTTCATTGATGACTTGCAAAGCCCTCCAAACAGACATTGCGGAGTCATCACTTTCCAGTACTTTCCGATATCGGCTAAAGACGCCAATCCCTGGACCGATTGCAGATTGAGGAACATCCACGGGCGCAATGTTCGCTCTTTGCAAGTCTGACATTGCGGCCTGAAGTTCCTTTCTGAGTATTCTGATGAACTCGGATCGAGAAACCGTGTGAGCATTTGCAGACCTTGGTCGACAAGAAAGCACGACTGACGTCGCTAAAGCGTTCCTATTTTTTTTGAGGTTGCCAACCAATTCGGTTCTTACAGGCCAGGTTGCGCCAATTTGGTATCCTGCGCTAATTACCGCTTGCAAGAAGGTAGCCCAGCCTTTTGAGGCCATACCTCCATCGTCAACTTCCCCCTGTCGGAACGCATAGTAAATCGTGGCTGGAATATCCTGCCGCCCTTGGCTAGCCATATTGTGCATGACCTCGGTCATACCTCTTAGAAAGAACTGATCTGCTGGCTCTTTTCCGCTGTGACGCTGATGATCGGCCACTAGTTCCTCCGCCTTCGGGACCAACATCGTACCGAAAATTTCCGGATAGAGCGCTTTCATTGATTTTCTCAACCAAACATAAAAGAAATCTGAAAGATCAGCGTATGGAACATTGTCGTAATAGGGTGGATCGGTTGACACAACACAATCTGAAAAGTCTACAGTTTGCGCGTTTTTTTGGAGCTCACGACTACCGTTCTGCGTTGCCGGCAAATTCGCAACTGCCTTGGCCAAATACTCTACTTGACCCACGAAGTTGCCGGACGATTGCGAAAATGGATTGCCCTCGGCTGTGTCCCAGCGCATGGGAAGAGCCTGCATTGCAAAAACTTGTTCTACTTTTTCTCCTTGCGTGTGCCAAAACGTGCTAGTTGACTGCCGATTTGCCAAACGTCCCACTCCTAGTGACAAGTAAGTTGCAATAGCTTTCTTGTATTCATCACTTGCATCAATGTCCGAGACTACGCTGGGGATTAGGTCTATGAACGTGTTGAGCGCAACGGTTTGTCTGTCAGTGAACAAATCCGACCAATTTGTGGGACCATAGTTTGTCACACTCATATACTGCGGATGTTGCGACATTGGTGCTTCGGGCCGCCAATCGGGTTCTTCAGAGAAAGCAACAGTTTCATGCTTCTCGTTTGGCGAAACATACCGCCTTCCGCCTTTTCCTTCCGCAACGATTGCGAGAAGCTGCCACCCCATGCGCCCCGCCATGCCTTCTGCCTTTACATAATCAGCAGTGATAGCGTCACCTGTCACAGGGCAAGTGAAATTCGCTCCGCGTCCAACCTTGTTTCCTTTTCCGATTTTCTCTTCATCCCTCGGAGTTCCGGTCACTACCTCAAACCGAACTGTTGTTCCTTCGACATGAGGTTCGACCCAAACCTTCTTTTTCGGCTTCTTGCAAAGCCAATAGCTGGACACCAAAGGAACTTGGACGCCGCCTAAAGCAGGATTTGGGCTTGGAACAGTTCTAGCCCAGATCCATGCCAAAACGGTTTCTACGCCACCACCATCACGGTCTTCTAAATCCACCTTGGGGTAGAGGTGACCGATCTTTTCCGATGCGCGTTCTCGCAACACTTTAGCATAAAACAAAATGTCCTCAGCGAGTCCTTGCGCATTGCGATAGCCACCATGACCTGCTTCGGGTTCCCCTGGATGGACGGGCTCCATGTCCTTGAACATTGGCGGAATCTCAATCATCGCCTTGCCGATCATCACCGCCACAGGGTTCAGGTCGGAGCCATAGGCGGGCATACCTAGCCGCTGCGCCTCAAGCGGTATAGACCCGCCACCCGAGAATGGGTCATAGACCGGAGGCAGTTCGCCCCCGCAGCTGGCGCGGATCTCGACCCGCGCGCGCTCCAGTACCTCCTCATTGGTCGAGTTCTCCCACTTCACCAAGTCTTCAATGATTTGGAACAGCCGCTTGCGTTCCGCCTCCACACCCTCCTCGGTGGGGAACTTGTCCGGATGGCTCGAAGGATCGTCCACTAGCTGTGCAAACAGCACCGCCCGACACGCTGCCAATGGCCGCCGTGCCCACCACAGATGAAGCGTCGACGGATGGCCACGTCGGATCGACTTCTCTCGTGCCGACGCTGCATTGATCGCCTCAAGTGGGATGGCGACTTCGATCAGTTTCTTCTTGTAGATTTGGTCCATTGGAATGTCAGCTTTCGTCGGGTTTTTTTGCTCGCGGCTGCGCAATGACCATGTCTACGCCTAAGCCGATCCTGGCAAGTTCTCTTGTTACTACCAATGTGTCAGAAACCGCCATAGTGTCTTCGTCCAAATCTGACTGCTCGGCAATTGCGGAACGCAAAAAACCTAACCTTGCTCTGATTGTGCCTTCTTGGTTCCGCATGTCGGCTGGGAGAAATTTAAAAACGAGCTGCTTCGCTTTGTCGGCGGCCTCACGCAAGTCACCAGTCTGCTTCGAATCCGAGAAGAGTTCACGTAGCCTTCCTGAGATGTCTCTATAGTCGAGAGGTTTTGCTGGCTTAGGTTCGGAACAGAACCACGCAAGCTTCGGATTTTGCTGATACGCAATCGAGTGTTTCTGGTCGTCCGGCAAGGGGCCTATGTCCGTTGGAGAGAAAAAGATGCAGGATTGGTGGACGCTTTGTATGCAATAAGCAGTGTTAAATTGAACTTGATCCTGCATGACGGGCGTCACGTAGAAAACGGAGCCCGGGGAACCAGTTTCTAGATCTATGAGCAACTGGTGCTGATTGGAAAGATCTCTTCGCATCAAAGGCATTCGAAAGAACGGTGTAGTCAGCCGCGGCAGCGCGTAGTCAGAAATCTCTTTTGCTGTGTGACGAACCATCAACTCAGGCAACTTGAACTGGAAAAAGAGGGGAAACCCCGGCAAATCAATCGAAACATCATATCCGAGCTGAGCCTCCTGTACTAGATTTGGAAAAACTGGAGCTCCCGCAGGTCCTGTCGCAGTGGAACGGACCAAATTCTCGGTGAACGCGTAACCAAAGGAAAATTCAGTATAGCCTAGTTTCAAGAAGGCACCTCCGCCCGCTCGAGAAGATGCTTGATTTTGAACTGAATGGCGTTCTGTTCGAAGGGTGGTTCGCGCGTATCAAGTGGACCATGAAAGTACTTTGGTTCGTGTACGACTCCATCACCAATTTGTACAATGGCAAGAATGAATTTCTTTGGCTCATTCAGGGACGTGATTAGTTCCTGCCGAGTGATCATAATAGTGTCAGCACTATCAATACGACCTTTGACCTCGATAAAGCGCATGTGGTCTGTCTTTGGATCGTAGGAAGCGATGTCGTAACCGACTTTTTGGGCAGAAACATCCTGCGGCTCATTGCCTAATGCGATTTCCGCTGACATTACAGCGTTCATGGCTTTGAGTTCGATTTCTCGCCGAGCTACTGGGTCTTCAGAGAAACCAGTTGGTGTTGCCGTTGGCGCACCACCATAGCTTATTTCAGACAACATGCCTCGAGGTACGACGATCATTCCGCCCCGGATCCTTGGCGGTTGAGCAGAGATGAATCGCTCCTGATCAATAACTTGCAGACGCCGTTTGAGACGTTCGGCTAAGTCTTCCGCCCTCCGTTGCGCGTTTTTCCAGTTGAGGCGTGTCTTCTTCCCGGCTTTCTCTTCTTCCTGAAGTTCGAATGCTCTCGAATCCCAGTAGTTTATTTCTTTCTTTAGCCGGGCCTTCACTTCATGTTCAACTTTTTCGATTTCAGGAATCCGGCGCTTGCGAACCTCAGCTAGGTGTTCTTGTGCCATTTCGATGGTAGCGAACTGAACAACCCGTTTTTCAAGGTCATTTCTTAGCCAGTCGGTATTCAGTGCGTCCTTCGCCAGTTCGATTTCTTCTGGCTTAGCTGCACGGAGGTTCAAGTGCGGAGCTATCCCGGCGTTCGTGACCACGTCTTCTTTGCCAATTGAAGCAAACTGTAGCCGTTGCGACAGAACATTTGGGTTTCCTGAGCTTATAATGCGACCGTCTTGTACGCTGTGTTCCAGCAGGAATAATGCCGACAACTCAGTGCCATCGTCTGTATCATCAACAAGCACGGCGCCTTGTTTCATCAAGTGTTCGTTCTGTTCCCGAACAAGGCTGATCACTGCTTCAAGCAACGGATGCCCGGGATACACAAATGCGGCTACAGGCTGCTGATTGATTTTGTCTTTCTCAAAACAGATACGTTCGTACTTCTTTTGTAATGGCGCGCCGATTCCGATCTGGCGATCCCGCTCTCTGACCGCCAAAGGAACATGGGATATCTCCCAGCGACCATCTTCACGGCTCTTTATTTGCCCTCCAAGTTGCCGGAAGGACTCAATAAAAAAGCTCTGAACGTGGTGTGGTTGAAGTCGTTGCGCTTCGGCAAGTTCCATCTGGAGGCGAAGCTCCTGAACGCGAGCTTTCGGCATTGTGTCGTTAGTCAGTTGCCGCTGTTGAAGTAGGTGTAGCAAATGGCTTTGGTCGACAGCTCCATCGACGGTCTCGAATAGACGAGCTTTGACTTCTTCCTGCTCTCCGTATTGGATCGCATCGAACAGTAGGTCTTTCAAGGCTCGCTCTTCAAATAGCTCTCCAAGAACATCATACACGCGTCCACCTAAAGCCTCTCGCGCGGCTTCGAGCTTTTCAAGCAAGCGTGCATAGACTTCACCCTCTCGGGTGTCATTGGCCACGAGGTTCCAAAGATGGCAAACCTCGGTTTGCCCGATGCGATGGATTCGGCCGAAACGCTGTTCAATCTTGTTTGGATTCCAAGGCAGGTCGTAGTTCACCATCAGGTGCCCCCGTTGAAGGTTCACACCTTCTCCAGCGGCGTCATTGGCTATTAGTACCAACAAGTCACGATCCTGCATAAAGCGCTCGACAACTTTTCGTCGTTCTTCTCGTGTCACGCCGCCGTGGATCACCTCTACTGCTTCTGGACGGCCCAATCGTGCGGTCACCCTCTGTCTCAGGTACTCGAGCGTATCTTTGGGTTCAGTGAAGATGATCAGCTTTCGGCGATGTCCCTCGGCATCCACCATTAGATCATCATCCAGAATGCGATCCAATTGCTGCCACTTCGTGTCTTTGCCGGAACTGAGTACAGCCAAGGCCAAGTTCTCCAAACCTTTCAGGGTTTCGACTTCGAGCTCAAGCTGTTCGACTGTCTCCGCCGTCGTCGCTCCCGTAGAGATGAGTTCTTCTAGTTCGTCGATCTCTTCCTGCCCGTACTCTTCGAGGTTTCGGAGCATTTCGTTGCTGATGTTTGGTAAATTAAATGATGCTGACCCACCTCTGACGACCAGTCTCGCCTCAGCTAAGTCGCTTTCGAGCCGCTCTCTACGTCTCTTTAGCGATTGATAGATTGCAGCTGGGCTGGAGGCGAGGCGTCTCTGAAGTATCTGTAGAGCAAATCCAACATTGTTGCGCTTGCGTCCGTCAACTTCGGCGAAACGTTGTACCCTATTCATTTCATTGCGGACGTATTCGGTCACAACCGAGTAGAGTTCTGCTTCTTCAGGCGAAAGATCGTACTTGGCTGTATATGCGCGCCGTTCTGGGAAGAGTGGGCGGCCATCAAAGCGCAGCAACTCCTCTTTGGTTAGCCGCCGCATCATGTCTTCAACGTCTGCTACATGAACACCGTCGCGAAACCGGCCTTCAAACCGATCTCCGTCAAGTAAGGCCATGAAAAGCTGAAAATCCTTCTCTTTACCGTTGTGCGGCGTGGCGGACATCAAAAGAAAATGCCGACATACCTGACCCAGCTTCTGTCCGAGCTGGTAGCGCTTTGTAAACTTGGCTTCGTTTCCAAAAAATGTCGCGGACATCCTATGAGCTTCATCGGCGATGATCACGTCCCACTCGGTTGATGCTTGTAGCTTTTCCTGAAGATCTTCATTTCGAGCTAGAACATCCAAGCGAGCAATCATTCTGTTGCAATCGTTGAACGGATTTCCTGAGCGGGAGCTCTCAATCATATCTCGGGTAAGAATATCGAATTCAAGATTGAACTTGTCCCCCAGCTCGTCCTGCCATTGTTCAACCAGACTGCCAGGAGCAACGATAAGGCACCGCTCTAAGTCGCTTCGCGCAATCAGTTCTTTTACCAAGAGCCCGGCCATAATCGTCTTGCCCGCACCGGGGTCATCCGCCAGCAGGAATCTGAGTGGCTGTCTGGGAAGCATCTCTCCATAAACCGCTGAAATCTGGTGTGGCAGCGGATCTACAAGGCTTGTGTGTATCGCAAGGTATGGGTCAAAGAAGTGAGCCAGTCTGATCCTGTTGGCCTCAGTCACCAGACGCAACATGGAGCCGTCTGCGTCAAAAGACCAATTCTGTCCTCTATCAATAACCTCCAAGCGGTGCTCATCTTCTCGGAATATTGTAGTCTCGGAAACCTGACCCCTCGGCGCTCGATAAACGACGTTCACGGCTTGATCACCAATCCATTCGACGGAAACAATGTCGACCGGGTGCCCGGGTGTTATCCCATTGACTTTACTGCCAGGTTTCAGTTGTTTAAGATCCAATTATTGCTCCATTTTCCGTGCTGACAGAGCTGCACAAACTGCCATTTTCCACTTTGAACCACTGATCGGCAAGCAACAAGTATGATCTCTAAGCCTTCCCAATTAGCAGTGCAAACGGGCTGGGTTCACGCTGATGGCTATTCGGGCTTCAACGGGTTGTTCGGCACGGACAAAGGCGCGGGAGTATCTTGAGAACGGCCGCCTGGAATTGGATAACAACACAGCGGAAACCGTCCCGATTGATTGGCTGAGATAGCACTGACGCAAATTGTTCGAAGTCTGCTGAAGGTTCGAAAGAACTCCGGCTCCAGTTTCAACAAGCGGCGAATCACCTCGCTCAGGACACGGGTGATTTGGCTGTTGAGGCCATTTGACCAGACGAAAGCGAAGGAATTCTATTCTTACACTTGGGCGCTCCCTCATGCCGCAACGACAACCATCTCTCTTTGAATTTATCCTTACTCGCAAGAAGTGAATTAGGCAGAGCCTAATTCAGGGTCGGTTTTTGCAACGCAAGCGCGCCCAAGGATAAATGTTTAAAAACAAAGAGTTATTGAGACATTGGCGGAAGTTTGATATGCTGATTGGCGTGTCAAACCTATCCCAACCTGGGGGGTGCACGAAATGAAAGCGAGGCTGAGAAATATGCCATTCATTGTAGATAAATTTGCTGCCGGTGACGCAGTGCTGAGTTCGGAGGCGCCTTTTCGTTGAAAAAGACGAAAAGCACAAATCGGCTAATCAATGAGGTAGCCAGTTGTTTAGAGTGGGGTCGAATGATCTGACAAATTAGTCACACTTTGTTGGCGTAAAAGTCACGTCATCTGTACCCGCATCTTTTCGCTTGCGCAGACCTCCGAGTTTTGAGTACGAGGAACGCCCATGCAAAATGCTGACCATCATATCGCGCCCAATCAGATACGGGTTTTCTGAGTTTCCGATCCGTTGGTAGCTCTCTTCAGCGATAGGTTCACATATCCTTCTTCTGCTGCGAGCTCCTGTAGGCACTAAGTCGATATGAGGCGCTTGTCATGGCGTTTACTACAAAACTTTTGGGGTTCTTGAAGATGTGTTGCGATAGCCATCGCGACATCAATCCTTCTTTTGCTCCGCGTTTCTTGAATCTCACGCGAATAGCCGTGTGATCGGGCGGTTTCGGCCGCCTGCTTCCCACCAAAATTCAAATCACGAGTTTTTCTACCGAACGCGTTTCGGTGGGCTCGATAAGACGTGAGGTATTCACATGAAGAAAAACCTTCCTGACGGAATCCGACTCCCGTCAGATTTTCGTTCAGACCGTGCCATTGCGAAGGCCGCGAAACACCATTGCACTGCCTACACCGTGATCGGTTCAAACCCGGGTGTAAGAGTTCAGGCGGAGTCTCATCTTGAGTTGGTCAATCTGCTGGTATTGAACGCCCAGCTGGAGATTGAAGACATCTTCGATCAAGTGCGGTTCCGTTGGAATGGCTTCAGCGAAAAGGTCCGGGAGCATGTGTTCGACTACGTCGCACACATTCGTGGAGGCTCTAAAGTTGCCTTTGCCGTAAAGCCAAGTCTCCGGGCTACGAAGCCAGAATTTGTGAAGCAAATGCAGGAGATTGCGTGGTTTTCCACTCGGTCTGGCTTTTGCGATGAAGTACGGATCCTGACGGAGCACAGCGCAGACCGGATTGAACAACAGAATGCTCAGTTGTTCTGGGCGGCGCGTCATCCAATGCCCAGTGCCGACGAAGTGGCCTGGAATGTAGCCCAAGACCTTGTTGGCGCTGCTTCGCTGCGCGACCTGACGATCAAAACTGGGCTTGGCGTAGACGGTTGGCGAGCGCTCGTGCGTTTGGTTGCCGCTCAACACCTTGTGCCACTTACCCGCGAAATCATCGACCCCCAAACACTTGTCCAACGGAAAGGATAATTCCCATGACTGTTCACTATGATCTGACCAAGAAAATGGCTGAAGCGAAGAATATCGCAAGCGCTTCAACAAAAAGCCGCTTCGAAATCTCGATGCATGACCGCGTAACTATTGCAGGCAAACGTATGCGGTTGGCCGGCAAAACTGCAAACGGCTATGTCCTTTACCCAACTTCCGGATCAGGACTTGCCGAGTTTTTTGGTTATGAAGAATTGAGCCGTCGCAACGCCTCTGGCGAAATTGTGCATGAACGTAACCACTTCCTGCCCAAGGCGGATCGCAATCAAAACTTCAATAACTCTATCTCGCTGTTCGATTTGACGGAAAAGCAGAAAGAGCGGTTCTGGAAACGCTACAGCTTGGTAAGCGCTTATCTGGAGCTGGAAAGCGAGGATCGCGTCTCACCAAATGACAAATCGATCAAGGAGCGTATGGCGGATATTTGTCAATTGGCCGCAACAATCGCCTCAGAAGAGATGCCAACCCCAGAAGAGTGCATGCGCGACGAAGAAATTCGGTCTGGAAAGCGGCGGCGTCGGCAGGGCGGCGGACGGATTGTAGGGAGCGTTGAGCCCGTCCATGCGACCACGCTGAGGAAGTGGGTGACTGCATATCGTCGAAACGGCAAGCTTGGTCTTATCGATAGCGTTCATAACCGCGGAAATCGGTATAGTTACTTCAGCTCCGAAGAGAAAAAATTGCTCGATGCAGAAACGCGAAAAAGTTACTTCAATCTCAACCGACCGACTCAAAAGAAGACTACCGAAGACGTTCAGCGGGCGTTTGAAAGGGTCAACGAGGAACGTGAAAAAGAGGGTCTGACCCCATTCCGCGTGCCTAGTCGCGATGCAGTGCGCCGATGCATCAAGAGCTATCGTGAGTTCGAAGTTTTGCTGCACCGGTACGGGTACGACGAGGCGATGAAACGCTGCAAGCCGGTAGGGCGGGGAATTGAGACTTCTCGATTGCTCCAAAAAGCTCAAATGGATGAATGGCGGGTCGATCTTTGCACCCTTGTGAACAGCACAGGTCTTGGCGAACTGTTCAATCAGAAAGAGCTCGAGGACCTTGGTTTGCTTGGCGAAAAAGGGGCGAAGAGCACACGTTGGTGGCTGTCTGTCATGATTGATTGCCGCAGTCGCTGCATTCTTGCGATGAAACTGACGAAGAACCCTAAATCCGCCACGGCAATCGATTGCTTGCAAATGGCGGTACAGGACAAAGGTGCATGGGTGGATTCCGTAGGCGCCGAAGCGGCTTGGGACATGTTTGGCTTGCCGGAAGTCCTTGTTACGGACAATGGAGCTGCCTTCAAATCGCAAGAGTTCATCAGCACTTGCCTGGATCTGGGTATTACCGTTGAAAGAACCATCGCCGGCATGCCCGGTATGCGCGGAACAGTCGAAAGGTTTTTTAAGACTGCATCGACGGGGCTTGCTGCCCGACTTCATGGTCGCACGTTTTCGAATTCAGTTGAACGCGGAGATCATCCGACAGAGGAGCGCACCCGCTTGAACACAGAAGATCTGTGCTTTGCGCTGGTGCGCTGGATTGTGGACGTTTACCACAATACACCCCATGCAGGTCTGCACGGCCGGACACCGCTCGAGCAATGGAACAAAGACATCGCGGACGGCAACTTCCCCGCTCAGGCAACGCCTGATATGCGCAAGAGGCGGCTGATTTTTGGAAAGAAACTTGAGCGGACCCTGAGCAAATCAGGTGTCACCGTTTTGGGTGTTCAGTACCACTCAGAGCAATTGGCGGAGTGGTTTGCACATCGTGGCAAGCAGGATCTGCAAGTCAGCTGGTTGCCTGAGAATATTGGGGCAATCTTTGTGAAGCTTGGGGAACACTGGCATGAAGTGCCAGCGGTTTACGATGAATTCGACAGTGTTCATGCACAACAGTGGGTTGCGGCTCGACGCAAGATGAAGAGTTCTGAACCGCGTAAAAGGGCGTGGGAACAGAATGTCGTTGCAAATGCGCTTGAAGCCATTGATGCAATGAACCTCAAAAAATCGCTCGAGTTCGGTCTGGTTTCACAGGTCTACTCTGAGACACGCATGGCGGCGTTGGAAAAGGAACTGTTTGTCGGATTTACCGTTTCCTCGTCTGAGACACGGCTGGAACAGGGGCCAACGCAGTTTGGCATTACCGTTGCTCCGAAAAAACCCGACTACTTGTCCGAGGACGAGGGTAATCAGGACCGTCATCCACCCGTTGAAAAAGATGTTTGGGAGAGCGACGAGGAGGATTACAAATGAACCAGATCAACCCAGTTATCGATCCTCAGACGGTTATGCAGTCGTTGCGGGCCAAGTACTTCACAAACAATCGGCACCACCAAATTACGCGTGAACTCGACCGTTTGCTTCAACCCGACCAGCAAGGTGGTAGGTTGCCTGCTCCGGAACTCCATGCAGGAGGGCTTGAGGCCAGGGGGCTTATGGTTGTTGCGAAGCCGGGAGATGGCAAAACTACCGCGGTTCACAGGGTCCTGAGTCGCCACCCGTCGTTGCAAGCGGCGACGGGGCAGGACTTGCCTCGGTACATCCGCATTCAGGTGCCAAGTCCAGCAACACTTAAGAGCTTGGGCCGAGCCATTCTCGGAGAACTCGGAATGACCGGTGTTTCAGATCGAGCCCCCGCTTGGGACATCTGGCGTGTCGTGAAGCATCGCTTGTCGTTGTTGGGCATCGTCGTGCTTTGGATCGATGAAGCCCAAGACGTTTTCTTGTCACGCTCAGCACGTGAGATTGACGACATGCTCAAAACGCTGAAATCGTTGATGCAAGGAGACCAAGCAGTGGTCCTCGTTCTCAGTGGTACTGACCGGCTTCTTGAGGTGGCGCGCTACGACCAGCAAGTCGACCGACGGTTCAGGAAAATCATGTCTCGACCGCTTGTCGTGGGTCACCACGAACAAAACCTTCAAAGCTTGATTGATACATATTGTCAGATGGCCGGTATCCGGCCCGACATCGAACCGGATACACTGAGGCGACTTATCCATGGCAGCCGGGGTCTGTTCGGAAGAGCAATCGAGACTATTCTCGCGGCCATCGAACAAGCCCTCTATGAAGAGAGCCGCTGTTTGAAGCGATCTCATTTTGCGGAAGCGTGGAGCATCCAAGAAGGCTGCTCTTGGGATCAAAACGTGTTCGAGATCAATGATTGGGCAGCGCTGGAGATCGATAGCGACGCCGAAGAGTTTGATGCAGAACGAACCCGGCGGCAACATCAGCAAGTTGGACGGGGTTGATTCGTTGAGTACAATTTTGCCAATGATGCCCATTTTGCCAGGTGAGAGCTTTGTTTCATGGGTCAGCCGGTTCGCCCGTGTTCAATGTGATATGTCTGCTAAAGAGTTTTCTTCTTTTGTGCGTATTCCGCTTCAAGACCTCGCCAGGACTCGAGACAACGCGGTTGAGCAGATGCATCAGCTGACCGGCATTCCTGCGGAGCGACTTACGCAGGGCGGATACAAACAGCTTGCCTTTCGCTACTACAAACATCGAGATGAAGAGTTTCATTCAGAGTTCGTTGCGGGCAATCGGGTAAGTTATTGCCCGCAATGCATCTTGAACGACATCTCGGACTGCCCTCAGTCGTTGAGAATGCCGGTTGGGAAGATCAATTGGGCTTTTTCACCTGTGAGAACTTGTCCCGTTCATTCCGTTCCTTTGGTCCGAGAGCCTGGGAGAGGCCGAGGCAATCTCTTTCTGGATTTGGCTGCCCATATGCCAGACGAAGCGCGATTGGCAAAGCTGGCCGAAATTGGGAAACAGAGGCGCGTCTCTGAACTGCAATCTTACCTTGAAGCCAGGCTTGAAGGGCGCCCAGGGCCAGAGTGGCTGGACGGGCAGCTGATTGATCTAGCCTCACGTGCATCTGAAATGCTTGGTGCGTGTATCGTATTTGGTCCAAATGCAAATCTTCCAAATCTGTCGCAAGAGGATTGGGACTTGGCCGGGGCGGTTGGGTACGAGTTTACAAAACGTGGCCCTGGAGGCGTTAGAGAAGGGCTGGAAGCGGTGCAGTCGAAGACGCCATGCTCAAAAATTCAAGCCGGGCCGCAAGGTGTGTTCGGTGTTCTGTATAAGTGGATTCAGTTCAAAAAAAACCGAAAACCGATTGGGCCATTTCGGGAGGTTTTCCGTGAGCATATTCTGGAAACCATGCCAATTGGTGCGGGAACGATTCTGTTTGGAGAACTCGTTTTGCAGCGGCGGCGTCATTCTGTAGTGTCGCTGAGCCAGAAGTTTGGTGTGCATCCCAGAACTGTTCAAAATGCGCTGATGGTCGCCGATCTGCTGCCTGCGGACTATGACGCGAAACAGGATTTAGGAGCCATTGACGTTGCACGTTCTGAAGACCTTCTCAGGAGGATGCGGCGTTCGGTTCCGATTTCTGAGGTTCCAAAATATCTAGGCTGCAAACGGCCCCAAGTGGCGCAGCTCATCGAAGCTGGGATGCTTAAACCAATCGCGGGCTGTAGAGATGGCCGAAGGAGCATTGCTCAGGGAGTTGACGCCAACGACCTGGACAGTTTTGTGAACCGCTTGCGAAGTTTCGGGCAGTCCATTTCTGAACCCTCAGAGGGTGTGTTGGGAATTGCCAACGCGGCCGAAGCCTTGAAAGTGCCCGCTGTCAAGATTGTCGAACTGTTGCTCCATAGGCAACTAACTGGAGTTGAGCTTCTCGACGAAGAACTGCGTTACCAATCTGTACTTGTTGACGTGGCAGAAGTGGGTGAAAAACTCGGTTGCCGAACTGGTTCTCCCGGGAAATCGATTTCGGATGTCGCGCGAAAGCTTGGCCTTTCTGCCACCTCAGTCGACTTCCTTCTTCGAACTCCACCAGACGGAATGGAACCGGTTCTGACAATTTGCGGACAAACTAGACACATGGGGCAGATGCGTGATCTTGTTAGCCCTGCTAGCGTGGACCGTTTCAAGGTGGACTACCAAAAGATCACCGACGTTGCGACGAGAATGGCAACAACAGTTCCGGAAGCCCGAAGGAAGTTAAAATCTCGAGGGATCTTGCCAGTTTGGGAACCCAAAGCGGCGGGAGTGGAGCTCTACAGAACCTCAGAATTCTAGAAGAACAAAAAGCTGAAGTAGCAGCCGCCCTTTGGGGCGGCCTTTTTGTTGCCTAAATTTTTTTGTGGGCGACAATGAGTTGTCAAGATGGGCGAAGTGGCCGCGGCATAATCAAGGGTGATAATAAATATATATAAAAATCAATGCTTTAAATTTTGGGAGCTGCCGATTATGGGTTATTTATGCCCAACGGAACAATGACATGAACCGCCAGGCAATACGAACCCATTTCGGCGGTTTTTGCGCCCATTAACAAAGTCATTAGCGCCCACAACGCGCAAATCTAAGGATTTATAAGGAAACAAGGCGCCGGATCGTTGATCAACGGCGCCTTGTTGTTTGCAAGATTGGGAGTGTAGGCAACCTTACTGGTGATTGAGAGTATTTTGAGTTAGTGGCCTGACGGCATGCCAGGCCCTCACTAATCAAGTCCGGGCGCTAGAGACCTCGAAGTGGGTTTTCACCACACGCAACAAGTGCTCATAATCACCTTGGACGGCGTCCTCAAGGAAGCCCTGAATTCTGGCTTGTTCTGCTCCGGCTCTTTCGGCTGCGGACTGGCAGCGCGCCAGCACTTCAAAAGCGTTTGCGTTTGTCCTGGGCAGGTCAATGGTTGCAAGTTTTTTCATGTCAAATCCTCATGTAGAATACCGTGAAACCATCGCAGGTCGAAATTAATCTCACGTATAAGAATTGCTGACTTTGGCCTCATCCAGCGAACTTCTCCAGATTTGACATAAGCCGCGATAATAGGCTCAGCGGCAAATGATCCCTATTAAAAGCGGCCATACGTTCAGTATGCAGCAAATGACGGTATTGAGCCCACATAGACCGATGCTGCGCGAAGCCCCAATGACATCAATGCGCAGTAAGCGGACATGGCGTATCTGCTCAGCATTCGGCTTCAAGGGCATTGAGAGCGGCTATTGTCGTATCTCGGAATCCTTGAGCTGAAGGAGAGACAACCATGAAAAACTATGTTGGCTTAGACGTAGGGAGCTCGACCCTGAAGAGCTGGAAGATGAGATTGAGCTGCACCTGGAGAGAGGGAAAAAGGCTGCACGCCGGCAAGTCTTTTCCACAAAAGTGAACCCGCGGCTTTATCGCAAGTGGGATAAGATCGCCAAGAAGAAGGGCAAGAGTGTCGTCGTTGCAATGGAGGAATCGATGCTGGCTTTCCTTAGAGAGCACGATGTCGACTTCAAGTTTTAAGTCAGTAAAGACTAGACAAGAGTTTGCCTAATTTTACAGCAGGGCAGGGGCCTCTTCTCAAATCCCCATATTTGTCTTGGAGCCCGACTATTGTAAAATTGTCGGTGCCGGCGGTGGTAAGGCTTCATCTGTTTCCGTTGGATCGGTGCCAGTCATGACGAGAACCGACGCCGTTGTGCCTACAAGTAATTCGACTCCCTCGGGGAGTTGGTCAATTTCTACTCTTACCGGAATTCGCTGTGCCAGTCGGATCCATTCAAACGTTGGACTCACGTTTGGCAAGAGATTGACCCCAACACTCCCATCACTTTTTGCGATTCCTCGCCCGATGCTATCCACCACCCCAGGAATTACGATATCGGGGTTAGACATGAGCGTTATGGCGGCGCGATTACCAGGGGATATATCGCCCACATAGTTTTCGCGGAAATAAGCGTCGACCCAAAAGCTTTGGGCATCAATGAGTGCAAGGATCGGTTGATTAGCGACAGCCTGGCTGCCGAGACGCAATGTCAGATTTGCCACATATCCGTCAACTGAGGCATGTACTTTAGTGAATTCAAGGTTGAGGCGCGCAGCTTCTAGAGCAGCTTTGGCCTCGCGGAGGCTTGAGTTTTCCTCACCAGTTACGCCGCGGCTTGCAATTGAGCCCTCCAGTGAAGCCTGCGCTTGGGCGAGCGCGGCTTTGGCCTGAACCACTCCGCCTTGTGCTCTGGCGGTGTTTGCTTGAGCAACGTCCAAATCTCTTTGTAATTCGTCGAATTGTGACTCGGGGATGCGACCGTCGCTTACCAAAACAGAGGCCCGGTCAAATTGACGTTGTGCCTCTGTCTGCTGGGCTTTTGCGGATGACAATTGAGACTCGGCTTGTTGGATCGACGATTCATATTGCTGAACACTCGCACGGGCGGCCTCAATTTGCTTATCCAAAGAAGCCAGATCTTCGACGGTTTTGTCGAATCTCGCTTGTGCTTGCGACAGTGCTGCTTCGAAAGTGCGCGGATCGATTTCGAAGAGGAGATCCCCAGCCTTTACAAACTGGTTGTCTCGTATCGGAAGGTTGACGATTGGCCCGGAAACGCGCGGTGCAACTTCCAGAACATTTGCGCGAACCTGCCCATTGCGCGTCCAAGGGTTGGAAACGTAATTGGCATATTTCAAGAACACGGCGCCCAGAGCGACGAGTACGATTGCAACTGTGACGATCAACTTGATGTTTCGGTTCATTTGACTAGGCCGGGATAAGAAAGGTTCCGATGACGGACGTATAGATTGCTACAAGTGCAACAAAAACCAACGCCGGATGAGAGATGAAACGCGACATTCGGAAACGGTTCAAAACACGCGCCGTCATCATAGTTAGAACGACTGCCAGTAGGGAAGATACGAAAAGTGGTGAGAGGTAGACGCCAAAAAAGTCGAATTCGCTTGGAACAGGTAGCATTTTTTCTTCGACCTCAAAAACGGGACTCTCGTAGTGCTGGCCAATCAATGAATGCCGCTCGGCCGGTGTACCCCAAAACACCCTCCGCAAGACCTCGATACGCGCCAAGAAGACGGTACATGTTTTCGTAGTCAGCGGTATTCAAATTTGAATTAGGCTCTTTGTTAATTAGGACTTCTACAGTCTTCTCAAGAGCTACAGTAGCGCTTTGAAGCCTGTTTTGCAGATATTCAGGGTCAATCCCCCCTGGGTCGCGTTCAATATCCAACATTACATCCGCAACGGCCAAGCGCCACTGCTTCATTGCTTCGCCACCGCCTTCTCTCAGTGAAGCTGCCTGTGACAGTCTTCGGGTTGCAGCAAATTCAATTAACTTGCTGCTCAGCGCTTCCAAACTTGCCGCGATTTGAAGCGCATCCGTCCTTTTGGTATTGCCCAGTGCTGGTTCCGACAATGCAGATAGCCAAGGAACAAGTTTGGTCGGAATGCTATCTATCTCGCTGACATGTAGCGAAAGGCGCATCCGATTAAACCAGTTTGGTTGCTCACTTTGGTCGGTGAGGCTGTGTCGGACCACATAATCCGCGCTAGAAAAGAAACGCTTTATCAGAGCTTCCACACGGACTTCCGGCCTTAAAGAAACCGGGAAAAAACGAGTGCATTCGATGATCACAATTACACAGAACAAACCGATGAACATGGTTGCAAAGAAGAGGAAACTGTATTGCTGCTGATTATCGATCTGAAGGCCGACCAGAAACAAGTTCAGGAAAAAACTTCGAACAATCATTTGTTCTGGGCGGGAAGTTAAGTAAGCCACCAGGACTGTGGTGCCGAAGATTAACAAAGCTAGCTGCCAGAATGTGGCCAACAGAGGTAATAGAACAAGGTGAACAGTTCCTACGATCAACAGTAGAATCGCTGCGAAAGGCAACGCGATGGAGACAGACGCCTGCGGATGGAACACAAGGTTCAGAGCGAGAGAAACGCCTATGCAGATTACAAGAGCCGGATTGGGAAATCCTGGAACAAACAGGACGCACGCCACTGTCGCAAGAAATATTACCTGAACACGGATTAGAGCGCTCCACATATCCCGATCAAGGAATTCGGATGTGGGTTTAGGTTGTTGGGAGGAGGCCAAATGCCGGGTGTTTGCCTTCCGGCTTGCATCTTTGATGTCGGCCATCAATTCTGACAAAGACCGACTGTATTCTAGCGACCGTTGGATATTGTGACGGGTAGCAGTCATGGCAGCAAGTTGGAAGTGTCCTAGCCCGCTGTTGACCATTTCTTGGTTAACCTGGTTTTCGGTGTGATCCCCAACTTGCGATGCTGTTCCGGAGAGAGTTTTCTCTGCTTCAATAAGATATTGCTCGGTACTCAGTATCGCGGAACAAAGCGATTGGACTTGGGCTGTGTCACGGGAGATTTCCAAGTCTCTTGCGTTCAAATATAGGCGCTGAAGCTCTCGGTCCAGTGACGCCATATTTGCCACGAATTGACGCCAGACAATGCGTCTATCCCAGACATCATAACTATCGACAATTGCGGCATCCAAAAGCCTCTCGACAGTGGAGTGCAATTGAGCGATCTGCATCCGAAGCTTTGGCAGGTCTTCCTTGCGCTCATTTCCAGTCAAGATGTCCAATGTCGCCATCAGAAGACGTCGTTTCAAAGTAAGCGCTTTGCGTACTTCTTCTTCGAACTGTTCCCGACTGCTGTAGGGCCATAACAGTGAGTAGACGACACTGAAGCACACAATACCAAGAACGGTTTGCTGAGCTCGAAGAACCACAACAGTAAAATCATTGACCGGGTTTTCGCCGCCTCCAATGACCAATATGGGCACCACAAATCCGGCAGTCATCCAGAAGTATGAGCGAGACGTTCGGAACATATTGAAGCAACAGAATGCCAGCCATAAACTGAGCGCTGCGATAAATAGCCAACGATCCTGCGGGAACAGCGACAGTAGAGCAATCGCAACGACAATTGCCAAGAACGTGCCACCCAGCCGGAGTAGTCCTTTGTGAAAGGACTCGCCAAATGTTGTCAACGAACATGCAACTATTGAGAGACCGGCCCAGTAAGGCTTGGCCCAATCCATCGACAAGGCTATCCAATACGCGAGCACCAAAGCTAACGCTAATTTGATAGCAGATTTAAGGCGCAAGGAATCCATGGTCAGGGCATCGTTTGATGGGATCGTTGGAATGCATAAATCGAAATGTATTTTGATCTTACGAGTTTACCAATTGCAATCCTAAACAGGCTGAAATGGCGCGTTCACTCCCCTCCTTGGCTAGTATTGCCCTGTGTGACAGCCGCGTGTCACAGATTGGTCGCCTACATTGTGAAGTTGTTGAAAACGCTTGATGACAAGTCATATTTTGCTGAATAACTTGCCTAAAGCAGCCAGAGACGGTGGTGTTTGAGACAGAATACTTGGCCTTGGACATCGATTAGTGTGCCGCAATATTGCAGTTGAAGAACTAGCCTGATCGGGAGAGACGCGTGGAAGCTTTGATTTCTTATGCTCGAGAAAATGTTGTCATTCTTCTCTTTGTTGTCATCGGATTGGGGTATCTGGTCGGCAAGCTGAAGATTGCCGGTATCGGGCTTGGACCAACTACAGGAATACTGATTGTCGGGTTGGTTATCGGATTGGCACAAATCGAAGTTCCGGAAATAATCAAAGGGTTGACGTTTACAATTTACCTTTTTGTTCTGGGAACGATGGTTGGACCTGGACTGGTGCGTGTCTTAACAAGTAAGTCGGCTTTCAAATACTTGGTAATGTGCGTTTTTACTGCCGTGGTCGCTGGGGTCTCGGTTTATCTCATGGCTTTGGTGTTTGGCTTGAACAACATTGTCGCCGGTGGGCTGACTGCCGGCGCGGTCACAACATCTGCGGTCCTAGCTGCCGCTCAAGGCGCCGTGTTTTCCGGATCGGTTCAGCTTCCAGAGGGTTTGGCGCCGTCAGATGCGGGCAACATCCTCGCCAGCGCCTACGCCATCACTTATCTGTATGGCACATTTGGACTAATTATCCTTATTAAGTTGTGCCCAACGCTCGTGGGAGCAGACATAGCTAAAGAAGCCGCGAAACTTGACGCAGTCGGGAGTGTGCCCCAGAAGCGCATAGCGCCATCCGTGCGTGCCTGGAGGCTGGAATTACCGAAGTACATCGGAAGTACAGCTGGCGAGCTTGTCAAAAACGTTGAAAAGCGGCGAGAAGAAGGAGCTCTACCTTCACTTGAGCAGGTAATTCGCAATGGAGAACGTTTGAACGTCACTGATGACCTGGTCCTTGCGAAAGATGATATCCTGACCTTCCTTGCGCCCAGCCATTTGCTCATGAGGGGTAATGAGACCCTGGGGCCGGAAGTTGCGGAAACTGACGCTTTGGCCGTGGATATGGCATCGGCAGAACTCGTTCTCACTAACAATGCACACGTCGGCAGAAAACTCTCGGAACTGCTAAACGAGCATGGGTACGGTATCAGCCTGGAGCGCGTAGTGCGGCTTGGTACAGAAATGCCAATAGACGACGAGGATTTTGAGCTGATCGCTGGGGACGTGCTGTTTGTGTTTGGTTCAGCACGGTGTGTGTCGATATTTGCCGACGAAGTCGGTTACGAGGTCACAAACCAGATGACAACTGATTTGATGAATACTTCGTTTTTCATCGCCATATTTGCGGCATTGGGTACGATTACAGTGACCGTAGCCGGGATTGAAATTCCACCCCTCGGGGGGTCCGCAATGGGTGCCATGTTTGGCGGGGCTATTCTCGGTTGGTTAAGGACCCGCAGCCCCAGCATGGGGTCAGTATCCGCGCCCGCGGCAACTGCGCTCTCTGACCTAGGGTTGTCAATCTTTATTGCGGCCGTCGCAATTGGCGCAGGTGGTTCGTTGATTTCGACCATGCAGGCATTTGGGGTAAACCTTTTGATTGCCGGAGCATTTGTGACGACGGTTTGCACGATTTCTTGTTTCTTGTTCGGGCACTTCATCATGAGGTTGAACGTGGCTGAGAACGCCGGTGCCACGACTGGCGTTATGACAGGCGTCGCAATCGCTGAGGTCTGCAAGGATGCCAAGAGTTCCGCACCGGCTGTTGCCTTTGGCTTACCCGGCGCTGTATCCAGCTTGACATTTATTGTCGTCGGACTCGTCATTCTGGCCATAGTGCCCTAAAAAGACTTTTTGCCGCCACTGGATCGGTTTCTCAATCGATTGTGTATTGTCTTGCTGTTGATCAAACAGGTCGCGAGGTGCACGTGCATCTCTCGACTGGTGAAGGTGCGAAAAAAGAAAAATCTGTCGAAGTGCCTACTTGTGGGCAGCTTTTTTCAACGGCGACTCGCAAACTTCAGGGGTAACTTTAGGCTTCCGCCTCAATACCAAGGAATTCACCGACTTTGATCCGGTCTGGCGGGCTGTATCCCATCACGCGAAAGACCGGGGGAAGGTTACTTTCCACGTCTTTGGTAAGGCACCTTTGGTCAAGATAGGGGCGCCAAGCGAATGACCCACAAGTTTGACCAGAAAACAGTTGCATCTATCTCGATTCATGATCTTGTTTGATTTCATTGTGATATTGGACAAACGCAAGTTTCATTACAGCTGGGAGCAAAAATGGCGAATACATCGACCGATGGACCTATCCTCGCGAAACCCGAAGATCTCAGTACAAACGTGCCGCTTGACCGGGTGCTTGAAATCAGCGCCTACCTGAACGCGCCTGAGAACATGGTCAAGGTTCAGTTTCCATCACCGGAAACGCAGTACTCCTATGTGAACTTCTCAAAAATCAGACCAACTGCGCAGGTAATGCGCGGTGGACCCGTGGTCGACCTGCCCTACGCAGTCGACCCGTCAATCGGGAATATCGAATACCGGAACAAGCATGGTGACTGGGTCAGCGTGGATGAACATTTTGCCACCAAACCAATCGACGCCATGATGGTCGTGAAAGGTGGTGAGATCGTTTACGAACGCTATCGCACGATGAAACCGCATGAGAAGCATCTGTGGATGTCCGTCACCAAAGTCACCGGGTCAACCATGATGGCGATGCATGAACATGAGGGGAATGTCGATGTGGACGCGCCGGTCAGTTCCTACCTGACAGAATTGCAAGGATCGGTATGGGACACGGTGAAAGTCGTCGAAGCCATGGACATGGCCACGGGCCTCAACGGCACAGAGCACGATGAGCCGGAGCCAAACTCGCGCACCGATCCTGACCAAATCTGGTTTCGCTGGGCAGCGACGAGCGCGGTCGGCATGTTGCCCGATGTGCGCGGTCGCAATGAAACATGGGTTGATGTCTTGCGCGATATGGAGCGGCATTCTCCACCGCATCAGAAGTTTGAATACAACTCCATCGACACCTTTGTCATGAACCGGATTAATGAGCGGATCGCCGACAAACCGCTCTATGCGCAGTTCTCAGAACGGTTGTGGTCTAAGCTTGGCATGGAGCATGACGCTTTTTACGTGGTCAGCCCGACCGGAAATACCCTCGGTTTTTTCGGCATGAACTCTACGCTGCGCGATCTTGCCAGGTTCGGCATGGCCTTTTCGCCAAGCTGCACGAAGCTGGCTGGTGAGCAACTGATCCCTGACGCGGTCATGGCCAAGATCTATGACCGGACGTATCTCGACATGTACGACAAGGGCTGGATCGGCAAGAAGAACTGCATCACCTTCTGGGATGATGCCGGCGCGATCTCTAACCGTTACCAGTGGGATGCTGTCTTTTCAGACGGCGACCTGTTCAAGGCCGGAGTGGGCGGGCAGGGGATTTACATCTCACCCGAGACCGACACCGTCGTGGCATTCTTCAGCACCAGTGATGGGGAAAACCAGGAAGAAGGCATGGCGCGTGCTATCGTTCGGGCAATCAACGGTAATCCGCTGCCTAGGTAACCTTCAAAGTTTTGAAGCGACAGTCAGGCCAAGATCAACAGTAGAGTATGAGACAAGGAGAACACCATGTGTTCGCGCATTTTTTTCAACAAGGATGGCCAACCAATGCTGGTAGGCCGGAATGAGGATTGGTTCGAGAGCTTGCAAACCAAAGTTTACGCGTTTCCCAAAGGGATGAAGCGTGACGGCGCGGTAGACCACAATCCTGAGACCTGGACATCGAAGTACGGAAGTATAGTTGGGGCCTGCTACGGCGCGGCAATTACTGATGGCATGAACGAAGCGGGATTGAACGCTAACCTGTTGTATCTCGCGGAGTCGGACTTTGGCGCTCGCGATACCTCAAAGGGTGGTCTGTCAGTTTCGATTTTTGCACAATGGATGCTCGACAACTTCGCGACGGTGGACGAAGTGCTCGCTGCGCTCGACAGCATACAGATCGTGCCAATCTACATGATGCATTTTGATGACAAGGTGCAGTCACCCTTCCACTACTCGATTGCCGACAAGACCGGAAATTCGGCGGTAATCGAGGTGTTGGACGGCGAGTTCAGCGTTCACAAAGGCCGTGACGTCACAATCATGACGAACTCGCCTCCATACGAACAACAGCTTGAAAACATGAAGAAGTATGTTGGTCTTGGCGGGGATCAACCGCTTCCGGGCGGCTCGCAGGCCGACGAACGTTTTGTGCGCGGCGCCTATTACCTCAGTGCGCTGCCTGAGGAGCCGGCTGACTACCATGAGGCTGTCGCAAATGTACTGGCCGTCATTCGCAACATGTCGACACCCTGGGGCATTAGTGATCCGGCCCGGCCCAACGTCTCCCCGACCCGCTGGCGCACCATCAGTGATCTAACCAATGGACGGTACTACTTCGAGTTCACTCAGAATCCGACAGTCGCTTGGATAGATTTGCACAAGCTCAACCTCAGCGACGGAGCGCCAGTCGTAATGTTCGATCTAAAGAAGGACATTCGAGCAACAGGAGAGGTTTCTGACTGCTTTAATCCGTCAAAAGAACTGGCGTGGTTGCGCGGCGGATCAGTGCTCAACCCAGCCGAATTGTGAATACCCAAAATAGCGGAGGAGATCCTGTCTCCTCCAATCTGATTTTCACAGGAGTAAGCAATTATGAACAGCGGCCCCGCCCCCAAACCTGTTGCGGCGTTCAAAGACGGTTTCACGCTCGAGGAGCAAAAACGCTTCAAGAACAATCCCAGTCTCGCTGATTGGTTGGGGGGAGGGGATGCATCTGTCTGGGTCAACATCAGACCGGCCGAAGCCTTTCCGTCAACAGCTGTTGTTCCAAACCGGTTACCACCAGCGGCCTTGCCGAAGTCTATCAACCCTGAAATCGGTAAGATCGCCACCGAAACCAAGAATTTCGGCAAAATAACTCTGGATGAGTACATGGTTCACCCCGACGGGCGGGCGCAGGCTTTCATGGTTATTCACAAGGGGTAGATCGTATACGAAAATTTCCCTGCGATGCATCCGACCGACAACCACGTCTGGATGTCTACAGCCAAGGTTTTGCCGGGATTGATCATAGGTATGCTCATTAGCGACGGCAAAATAGACGAACAGAAAACGGTGGGCGACTACGTCGATGAACTCAAGAATTCTGCCTGGGACGGGATCAAGATAATTGACGTCATGGACATGACGACCGGTCTTGATGTTCAGGAGATGCAGGACGGTATCTCCTATAAGCCTGGTTCTATCGTACAGCGCATGTTGTCAGCCGAATTCGGTATGCCGAATAACGGAGTGGTCGAAGATTTTGTGGACGTTTTGCGAGATGCCAAAAAGGTGCTCGAACCCGGATATCAGTACGATTACTCATCCGTGGCAACCCAAGTCCTTGTAATGCTGTGCGAAACAATCACCGGTGAACGCTGGGCGGAAACGGTGGACAAACGCGTCTGGTCGAAGGTTGGCTTCGAAGGACCTCTCCTTGTTCATACAACGCCTACTGGTTTGGCCGTTGGGCATGGCATGCTGAGCAGTCGTTTGTCAGACCTAGGACGTTTCGCGATGCTCTACACTCCAAGCTGGAGCAAGATAGCAAAGGAACAGGTGGTGACTGATGAAATCCTCGCGCGCATTCAGAATGGTACGCGTGACAAAGAGTTCTTCATGCGCGGCTACGGACCTGAAGAGGTGAGCCATCTCAATGACGACACCATGATTTCGAACAGCCGTCAGTGGGATGTACTCTGGCCAGATGGCGACATGTTCAAGGCTGGCTTCCAACGGCAGGCAATCTATGCGTCGCCGTCTCGCGATTTGGTTATTGTGCATTTCTCGGTGAACGCGGCGGACGATTCGATCATGCACTACCTGAGGCCCATCGCGACGTCGGGGCTTTTTGACTGAACAATATGAATGCAATGTAAATCGGAGTAACTGAAATGAAACCACGTACTACTGTTGCAGAGATTTCGGGTCTTCTGCCATCCATAGGCCATCGTATTGTTCATTCACCAGACGATCCAATGAGCGTACCGGGCGCTAAAGTTTCATTGCCAATAAGCGTTGTGCGGGATGGATTTGACCTCGAATTTATCGCCGCAGCGAGGAAAAATTTCAGCAATACGCATATGCAGCTTGGCGGCGATCATGCGCTTTACTACACAACGCATTTCACCGAATTCGTCACTGGATCCCTGGCCAATCCTCACGGTCCCGTCAGCGAGTTAACGCGTCGCCCGGATCCGTCTTTGGGCGCGTTAACTTACACGCTTGGCGATGGTACAGAATCCGCGCCTCTGGACGAACATATTGTCGACTTCAATTCTCGCGTACAGGGTGTGATGATCCTTCACAAAGGCGATGTCGTCTACGAGGCATTTCCCGGTATGCGGCCCGAGCAAGTGCACATATGGGCGTCGGTCGCGAAGTCGATGGTCGGAACGCTGCTGACGATGCTGGAGCTTGAAGGCAAGCTCGATACCTCCAAGCCGATTACAGACTATGCATCCGGGCTCAAGGGATCTGCATGGGACACGGTGCCGTTGATACATGCAATGAACATGGCTTCCGGTCTCGATATCACGGAAGACGCCAAGAACACGATGGATCCGAGGTCGGTTTTCCAGCGAATGTTGGCGGCGGATTTTGACGTGCCGAATGCTGATGGTGTGAAGGAAAACGAAAATGAAGTCCTTCGCGGTGCGGTGCAGCTTGAAGGTGAACCCGCCGGGAGCGCGGCGCGCTACAGTTCGGTTATTACAAAAGTGCTGTGCGAGGTCGTCGAAACGGTCACTCAGAAGGCTTACACTGCGGTCGTGGAAGAGCGCATCTGGTCCAAGATCGGTGCTCGCGCGCCATTGGTGATGAGCTTGTCCCCGGCCGGGCTGGCAATTGGCTACGGGGCACAGCATTCCACGCTCGAAGACTTGGCGCGCTACGCGCTGATCTTTACCCCAAGTTGGGACAAGGTGGCGGCCGAACCCATCGTTTCGTCCGACGTGCTGCGCAAAATGCAGACTGGTAGCAGTAAGGACGCCTACCTTGCTGGTGACTTCACCGACCATTCGTGGGTAAAGATGTGCTTTGGCAATGATATGCCAATCTTTAACTCGCACCAGTGGGATGCAGTTTGGGAAGACGGAGCGCTTTTCAAGCACGGGAATCTGTATCAGGGCATTTACACCGATCCGGCTCGCGATGTCGTGGGTGTGTTCTTCTCGACTTCGCCTGTCAATCTCGCACCGGACCTCAACCCCGGTTATATGCGCGCAGCGGCAAAGCAGCTGGCAGGCGGTTGAACATCGATGGGCCGCTCGTACGCTTTCGGGCGGCCCGCATTCCCACTATTCTGGGACCGGAGGTAGAAGTTCGTGGAACAACGCGGCAGTGTTAGTCTGAATCATACATGCTTTACCGTCACTGATATTGGCAAGACCATTCAGTTTTTCGAGGAATGTCTCGGTTATCAGGTAGAAGTCCGGCAGCAGGTGCCGGGGGTGATCGGACGCCTTATTGGAGTGCCGGATGCGACGGCAGAGCAGGCCTTTCTAAAAGGTAACGGAAGCCGGATCGAATTGCTTTGTTACCAGTCGCCATCCAATCGCACGGTCATTTCCTCATCGCCGGTAGATACAGGGTCCGTCCACATCGGCGTTTACGTTGACGATGCCAAGGCTGCGGTCGCCAAAGCCGCGGGGCACGGCTTCGCGCTTCTGGGTGACTTCATTGACGTGGACAGCGATCAATACTCCAGCCCGGTGAAAGCAGTTGCTTGGGTCCGAAACTCAGACGGTATCACAGTAGAGTTTTTAGAGATGAAGTAGTTGGCCGCGCGTACGCCACGCTTTCTTTGACCAGCGTATGAGAGGGAAAACAAGTGACTAACAATACACCAGGCAAGGCGGAATCCGACGCCCAGATCAGAGAATACTTAGTCGATCTGATGCAGCTCCTTCTATCTTGGAGCTGGGAAGGCGTTGTAGGCCATGAGGAAGTCGTGGAAAAGGCTGCCGCCTCTTTTGGTGTAAAGGATGTCACGGTCGTCTATGGTGCAGAGTCTGCAATTTTGGAGTACAAAGGTCAGACCGTTCTCGTGAAGGTAGATATGCCTGGGTTCCCGGCGCTCACGAACACGCAAAAACTAAAGAACCACCTAGCAGACGTCTTTGAAGGCAAGCTGACTCCGGAAGAAGCCCGCAAGAATCTTTCTGATCTGAAGTCGAGTAAACCTCCTTATTCGCCATTTCTCGTTTGGCTTGGCGTCGTCTCGGTGTCAGCGGCTTTTGCTGTTGAAGTCGTCGGTACGTGGGAAGGTATCTTTTTCGGCATTTTGACGGGCATGGCAACCGGTGCCGTGTTTCTGGCCGTGGACAAGAACCCGGCTTTGGCAAGGCTTGGTCCCTTAATTGCAGCATTTGCGAGTGGCCTGATTGCGATGGTCGGTTGGCAAACAGGTTATGCCTTAGCTGCACCGGGGCTTTTGCTGATCGCATCCACATTTGTCTTCATCCCAGGGGACTCCATCAGTATGCAGGCTTACGAGCTAGCGCAGGGTAGGTGGTCGCCTGCTGTAGATCGATTTTTCTACAGTGTCTTCATACTGGTGCTCTTGGCTTCTGGTGCATACTTCGCTGCGGTTGTTACTTCGACACCGGTCTCAGCTCTTCTCCCTGTTGCGCCCGACGGCGAGGAATTTCCATGGTGGGCCATCTATTTGGCTCGAATTCCATTCCTTCTTGGTATCATGTGGGCGTTTCAGATGGACAAGGACCATTTCCTGACTGCACTGGGCGTCTTGTTGCTCTCCACGGCTACAGCGCAGGCTGTAGCGATAGGCACAAACGGTATCTTTGGAACGTTGGTTTCAGCAGCGGTGTGTATGTACGTAAGCTTGTGGATTTCACAAAAACCACGCGCTGTTCCGACGTTTGTGCTGATGGTGCCGGTCGTTTTTGCGTTGTCACCCGGATCTCACGGTGTTCGTGAAATCGAAACGTGGATTTCTCATGGTGAGATGACAGGTGTTGCAGACCTCATGCCGCTGTTCGGCAATCTCCTCGCAATTGGCCTAGGGATGCTGATTGGACGAATGATCTCCGGGAAGCATTGGATCAAGGGGTTCGAGGAAAAAATGAGCGCATGATCATCGTTCCACCAATCCAAGATCACGAGCTACGCGTCACCCGAAAGCAAGCAGATTTTCGCGCGAAGAGTGCTTCGAAAAGCTGTTCTATTGGCACGTCAGTGCTGAGTGTTCTTGGTTTATGCCGCTGGACAAAGGTCATCGCAGCATTTCTTTGCTGGATGTTTATCGGTCAGCAAGCGATTGCGCAGGCAATCACGGAAGATATTGAGCCATTCGAAAGCCTGCCGCCGGTTTTGACGCATTCGCCACGAGACACGTTGCAGTCATTGGAAAACTTGCGCGAAGCTCTCATTGGCATCTACTTGGAATACCAGGTTGGGAAATCAGCTCAACAGTGGGAGCAACTGGTTCTAATCGGTGATGCGCTCATTTCACTTCTTGATCTAACGGAAGAAAACGTGGCGGAGAGACGTGATGCGAGCATTAGAACTGCCCTTGCTCTCATCGACATCATTGGTGAAGTTGGAACGGAAGAAGCGGAAGCTCTACCCGACGATGAGACGGTGTACTTGGAGGATCGAACTACTTTTTTGGTGCCCAATACCCCACTAATAATCCAAAGGGTCAACGCCGGAAACCGTGAGGGTGAGTTTCTTTTCTCGGCGAGTTCGTCGCAAATCGCACCACGCTACTTGCGTGAAATTGCAATGCAGTCACCGCATCGCGTCGGCGAGTTATGGAGCACTCGTTTTCTTCAACTCAGTGGTCCGTTTATCCCTGTGTTTGTCGAGAACGCTCTTCCCCCCGCCTCCCGTAAGATCTTTTGGGGAACCCCAATTTGGAAGATTTGTTTCACTGTCTTCTTCTTAATGATCTCTCTGGTACTTCTTTACGGGCTTAGATTTCTGCTTAACCGTCGCGTTGCTTCGGGACAAATGCCAGAATCGACACGGAAGTTCGTTTTTGCCAGCGCTGCGCTTTTGATCTTACTCGCGCTCAACAATTTCTTTAACAACCAACTCTTTTTGACAGGTTCTTTCGCTCTGACGGAGACCTTCTTTGCTACAATCGCGATCTATGCAGCTGCGGCCTTAACCTTCTGGCGGTTTATGTCCCTCTTGAGCGACAGGGTAGCCCAGAAAAAAACGTCCATCGTGCGTCAGTATGATGAAAGTATGATGCGGTTGCTCAACCATATTATCGCTCTTGTTGGAGCCACATGGATTCTCGCCTATGGAGCGCAAACCCTCGGATTCCCGCTCTTGAGCATTATCGCAGGACTTGGCGTTGGCGGTCTTGCAGTCGCACTCGCGATCCGCCCGACCCTTGAGAACCTGATCAGCGGCTTTGTGATCTATATGGAAAAGGCTGTGAAAGTTGGTGATTATTGCTCGTTCCTCGACAAGGAAGGAACAATTGAAAGTATTGGCGTACGATCAACCCACGTTCGTGGCTTGGACCGAACCACGATAGCCATTCCGAATTCCAAGTTTGTTAATATGGAGCTCGTCAACTGGGCCCGTTGTGATGAAATGATGATCCGGACAACGCTTGGCTTGCGACTTGAAACGGATACTGACCAGTTGAGGTACGTTCTCGCCGAAATTCGTTCAATGATGTATGCACACCCACGTATCACTTCAGATACAGCGCGGGTGAGGTTTATTGGTTATGGAGACTCATCTCTGAATATTGAAATTCGTGTTTACGCTCAAACCCGCGAGTGGAACGCATTTTATGCAATTCAGGAAGATGTCTTGTTCAGAACGAAGGAAATTGTCGAAGCTTCGGGTACTGGCTTCGCGTTTCCCAGCCAAACTGTCTACATGTCTCAGGACGGAGGGCTTGATGCTGCAAAGTCGAAGCATGCCGTCGAACAGGTTGAGCAGTGGCGCCGCCGACGTGATCTTCCATTCCCGGATTTTTCAACTGCCGAACGCGATAGGCTTGAGGGCACGTTACGTTACCCCCCAAGAGGATCTCCGGAATTTGATGGCCCGGACGATGAGAAAAGCAGTGTTGAGGAACCGTTGTCCGTTGAAGAGCCTGAAGCTGAAGAGACAAGCAACGGCGAGGATAGTGCACCTAACGATGAAGAAAATAGCCCGCTCCCTCAAACGCGAGATGACAAACCCTCATGAACGAAAGCCGTGGGAAGTCCTACTTTCAAACTCCCGTTTGGTCTCAGGAACTTAGCTACAAACAACCGGAAACCAATTGAACCTTCAAGTAATCGGCTCAGGAGATTGATGTTATGAGCGATGACGTGGAATCTCGCACCACCAGTTCTTTGATCGCCTCGCTCGTAACCGTCGGCGGAATGGTGGCACTGATATTCGCATCAGTTTTGCTGTTCGGTGAAAAAGCCGAAGATGGTCCATTACAGATTGCCATGACGCTTGGTCTCACACTTGCACTTGTGATCGCCATCACGACTGGCAATTCCGCCGAAGACCTCGCAGCGGTCATGTCCGATAGTATCAATTCAGCTCTGGGAACAATTTTTGTGCTGATTGCGGTGGGTGCTCTAATTGGAGCACTTTTTATGTCTGGGACGATTGCTTCAGTGATTTATTTCGGGGCTCAATACGGTTCGCCGCGCTTTCTGTACATAATCGTCTTTGTGGTCGCATCTGGTCTTTCGTATGCAATTGGAAGTTCATTCACCACGATAGCCGCTGTGGGTTTGCCGTTTGTAGCTCTCGCACCAGCTATGCAAGTTTCTCCACTGGTCACAGCAGCCGCTGCCGTTTGTGGAGCGTTTACGGGGGACAGCCTAGGTCGAATTTCAGATACCTTCATTCTCACGGCATCGGTGGTGGGTGCCGAAGCTAAGGACCACGCACGCGCGCTACGTACTGTCCTTGCGCCTGGCTGGATTGCTAGCGCAGTGCTTTTCCTTTTTCTTGGTTGGCGACACGGTATGTCTGACAACTATGACAGTGCTCAAATACTCCAGGCTATTGACGAGCATTTTACCGTGTCTTTCATCTCATTCTTGCCACTCATCTTGGTTCTCGTGCTGTCGGCGCGGACGACCGCGTTCTTGTCGTTGATGGCAGGAGCAATAACTGCGGCAGTACTCGCTGCATTTACACAGCAGGATCTGATTGACGCATTAATGATCGACGAGGGCCTTGGAGCGTTAGGAGGCTGGGGTAAGCTTTCACTTGAAGTATTGGGCAACGGTTTTTCACTAAACAGCGGGAGTGAAACACTCGATTCCACGTTCGTAGGCGGTGGCGTTGTGTCCATGTTGCCGACTATTTGGTTGATACTCGTTGCCGCTGCATTTGGAGCGCTGGTCGAGTTTACCGGGATGCTTAGGCGTTTGCTTGCTCCGCTGTTGGCCTGGGCCACTGGTGGCGCACGTCTGATTGTCGCTACAGCGGTAACTGGTATTGGCTTGAACGCGGCAACGGCAGATCCTTACATGTCGATAATACTCAATTCAGCGACCTATCGAGAACGCTATATAAAGGCTCGTCTGGAACCATATGTCGCCTCAGCAGCAATAGCGGGATCAGGGTCCATTTTTTCACCATTGATTCCGTGGAACGTTCATGGCGCCTTTGTGGCGGGCACAATGGGCATAGGTGTTCTTTCGATAGCGCCTTACGCCGTCCTGCTCTGGATCACACCCGTCGTTCTGATTGGTATTGGAATTACAAAGTTCAAGCGGGATGAAATCCCAGATTCCGTGACCGCGGAAGAGACCTATGGTTCCGAACCCAGCGAGCTCCCGCAGCGGCGAACTTCAACTTAGAGGACCGCATATTTTCCGACTTGGGGTGCCTTTCTGGAACGCGTTGTTACTTCGGTGACTATGCGGCTAACTACATGAAAAAGTACTTTTACATATGTATGCATATGTGAGTTGCCAACGAAAAATTGACTTGTGCGATCTGAGAAGGGCAGAGCGGTATCAGTTGTCCGTCCATCACGGCAGAGTCACTGTTCCACGACTCGATGCCAACGCTAAGACGTGCAGCCAGGGGCAATGGCCTCGTAACGGCCGCCCTTATTCGAGCTTTGGTGCGCATCGCGGAGGCAACTCCAGATGAAGGTGTGCGGGCTGTTGTAGATGAACTATCTGCGGTCAGAGATGAGACCCTAGAAAGCGATATGCTTAAGCGCGATATTGATAAGTTTTGTGGCCAGGTCGAAAACGCACTTGAACGAATTTAGTCACCCGTCCTGGACCATTGTAGTCCAGTTCGGCTGGGAGGGTGGTTTGTGAGTGGGCCATCCCCCAACTAATGGGAAAGTGCTTTTCGATTGGTCTTTGTTTCATTTCATCGAAATGTAGTCAGTGGGTGGTTAAACCAAACGGCTACTTTGTCCGCGTTAACGTCATTCGAGAGTGCTTCAGCTACGGCAGACAACATGATTTCCCGAACGTCGCGCATGTCCTAGTGAATGGCTTGGTGCAAGACTGAAAAGCGTGATTGTGAATGTCTGGTTTGGGCTGTGTGCCGTCGTAGGCACGGGAAGCAGCGAAGGTCCAATGCGAGCCCTAAGTTCAATTTTCTGCATCGTGCATCAATGCCGGAAGTGCAGAAGAAAGCTGTCGTTGAGTGTTCTATTCAAACCGCACCTTCTTCACTTTTTGGGTTGTGCTTTTGCTTCCAAGGGGTGTCTCATACAAATTGTAATGTGATCATTGGATCTTAGCCGTGTTCGACGCGTCGACATACCTTGCGATAACTTCGATTGCAGTCATCGGCACTGTTCACGTCTTCTGCGTGTCTTTTTACCGGAGATTCCCCGCCCTGGCAGGCTGGCTTTCTGATTTTTCATCTGGGATCGGACTTGGCTATGCTTTCCTTTTCTTACTGCCAAAAATCGGTGAGTTGTCGGCCGATTTGGCTGCAAATGGGAAATGGGAAAACTCGCTGTTCGGTTATTCGCTCCTAGGATTTCTCATTTACTACTTGCTTGAAGCCAGTCGCGACACGGGGGCCGATAACAGGTTGTCGCTTGGCTTGGACACGGTGGCACTTGGAACCTATAACTGCTTGCTTGCCATTACCGTCATGCAAACGACGGGAACATCACCTGAGCTGTACGCTGTTGGAACGTTGGCCTATTCATTGCATTTGTTTGGGGTGAATATCTTTCTCTATAAGACCCACCCCGGACACATGTCTGGATGGCTACGCGCATACTTTGTCGCGTCGCTTGCAGTCGGCATATTGATCGGTCTCAACGCAGACAAAAGTAGCATGATCTATTCAATTGCGACTGGGTTAACAGGAGGTGTGATAATAGCCCTGTCTCTTCGGGTTAAACTACCCAGCTTTTCGGCAGTGAATACAAAAGCTCTGTTGATTGGTGTGGTGTTTGCTGCGGTCGCAGTCGAGGTCACCCGGTACTGACCCGACGACACTGTTAAGTCTTTCCGAAGTAAAAGCCGAGCCATTTGGCTCAGCTTACCAGATTAAGATAATCTGAAATTCATTTACTCAAAGTCTCTGCAATTCCTTTCATCGCAACCATAGAGTCCAGGTACATAGGTGTATTTTGAACGTCTGGCTGGCTTGATAGCTTCACCATAACCACATTGGCTTTCTGGTTCACATACAATAGCTGCCCATAGACACCAATGCCGTAAAACGCACCTTTTTCTCTGTCTTTCACCCAAACCTGATTACGGTAGTGGAAGCCTTCAAACACCTCTGCATATGCGCTTTTCTCATAAGCTGCGATAACGTCATCATTTGCTTGAATCGTGTCAGCTATCCAATCAGGAGGAATAACTTGAGTGTCGTAAACCTTTCCGTTGTCCAGCATCATTATGCCAAATCGCAATAGGTCACGAGAGCTGGTAAATAACCCACCACTCGTTTGCACAATCCTTTTGGGCCCTAGTTCGCTATATGCAGGGTCCTGAGCACCGATGTCCTGCCACAACTCGGCCAGTACATCCAGATAGCTTTCTCCAGTTGCCGACTCGATAACCATACCCAGCAACGCAGATAGCACTGAACGGTAACTATAAACTTCACCGTCTTCTACCAAGGTCTCGCGATCACTAAGAGAGATCATGTACTCCTTAACGCCCGACTCTGTATCACAAATTTCAACTTTTTCAGAGAGGTCCTGACCAAACGCACAGAACAGATCACCAGCATCGTCTAAGTAGCCGCTAGAAGCATCTTTCCAATCAACAGCAGCGGTCATATCAAGTAGGTGTCTAACCGTTGTATTTTTGAATGCTGGGCCTTCCAACTCTGGCAGGTATTCGGTGATCAGCTTTTTAGGATCTAATTCTCCCGCCTCAACCGCCAGCCCTGCTGCCATACCCAACACTGTCTTGGTGATCGAGTGAATGCGGTGAGGCGTATCAGCTCTCATACCATTGAAGTACTTTTCAGCGACCAATTTGCCATCGTGATAAATCAAAAAGCTATCGGTATGCGTTTGATGCAACCAATCGTTGATGTTCCGTTCTTCACTATTGCTAGCTGTGAAAACAAAAGTCTCAAGCTCAGTTGGGTATGCCGCTTTTTCCAAAGCACGTACCCAATCTGACGGTGGAACTCGTGCTAATTCGCCAAAAACATTTGTGCCTTCGAATATCCAAGGGCTTCTATCTACGGACTCAACGGTTTCATCCCAGAAATAACCAGCCTCTGCGCTTACTGGTTGTGTAGAAGCAGTAAATACCGCACCGGAGGCCAAAAGAGCGATAGCAATAGCGGAAGTCACTAACAGCTTGTTTGCATTTCTTTTCATTTTGGGGATCTCCGTCCGACTAGACAATCTCTGAACAATCCAGCCATGCTTCAGCTCTGGTGTCTAGCCTCTTGTGTTTGAGCAGCCTCATCTGACTGGTCCAATTTGATTGTTAGTGCATCGTCGGCCTGTAATCCATTGGGATGGTGGTTTCAGGTGCTGGCGGGCGATAGCCCAATGCACTGTGGGGCCGCTTTGTGTTGTAGTGTCTCCTCCATTGTTCGATCAGAATTTGAGCTTCGCGTAGGCTGTAGAAGA